>CAKPWR010000038.1 GCA_934196725.1 uncultured Prevotella sp. | reverse complement strand
TACTCGCCCATCACCTGGCTCATGGCTCCTCCATAGATTCCGCCCGACATCAGGAAGATGAAGGCGAAGAGGAGATAGATCCAAGGCTGTAATCGGCGAGGAATATATCCATTGAATGAAGGGACCCGAAATGGTCCCTGTAACATAGGAGGTCCTGGCATTTTCTATAATTAATAATTAATAGTTTATAGAACATTCTATTTAATGCGAACCTTGGTTTCTACGTTCAGTCCGGCACGGAGCAGGGCAACATTCTTCGGGTCGTTGTCTTTGGTGAGGGCGATGCGAACAGGCACACGCTGCTCTACCTTTACGAAGTTGCCGGTGGCATTATCCACGGGAATCATGGAATAGGCATTGCCGGCTGCGGCAGAAAGGGCTTCTACCTTGCCATGGAATACCACGTCGGGAATGGCATCGGCTGTGAAATCTACTGTCTTTCCTACGGTAATGCCGTCCATCTGAGTCTCACGATAGTTGGCTATCACCCATACATCGTTGTCATCCACGATGCGGGCGAGCATCTGACCTGGCTGCACCAATTGTCCCTCGTGAATATCCTTTCTTCCCATCACGCCATCGCAGGTTGCCACGATTACGGTATAAGATAGGTTGAGGCGAGCCAGATTGAGCTGTGCCTCTGCCACGCTCTCTCCGGCACGTGAACCGCCGAGCTGCTGGGTCTGAACATTACGAACCGATGCTGCACTAGCCTTGCGGCTGCTTGCCTGTTCATAGCGTGCCTTGGCTCCAAGATAGCGGGCATAGGCGTTGTCATACTGTTGACGGGTAACTGCATCCTTCTTCATCAGAGCCGCAAAACGGTCGAAGTCCTGCTTGGCATTCATCATATCCACACGCGCCTCCTCGATGCCGGCAGCTGCTGTCTGTACATTGGTATTGGTAGTACCCATGCTGGCGGTAACAACCGAAGAACTTGACTTGGATCCACGCAAGCCGGCTTCTGCCTGAGCCACATGTAGGCGGAACTCAGCATCCTCGATGATGACGAGAGTATCTCCCTTCTTTACATGCTGGTAATCGGTAAATCGGATTTCCTTGATAAATCCCGGCACACGGGTATTGATTGGGGTGATATGGCGATTCACCTGTGCATCATCTGTATAAGCCACGTCGCTGCCATGATAGAAATGGCTGAAGCACCAGCCGATAGCTCCCAGAAAAAGGAGGATAATTACTACATTATATATTCTTTTGATAATCTTCTTGCTCATTGCTTTATTTATTTTATGGTTTCTAAATTTCTCCTGCCACGTACTTCATGCGATAGTAGGCATAAACGATGTTGATGCGGGCATCCACCTCGTTGAGCTCGGCATTGAGTTTGAGGTTGGATGCATCCACCATATCCGTAACCAGAGCGAGTTGACTGAGATAGCGGGCATTCATCACGTCGTAGTTCTGCTGTGCCAATTCCACGCTCTTTCGCTGAGTTTCCTGTTCCACGTAGGTTTGCTGATACTGCACGTAGGCAGCCTGCACATTATTGTTAAGCTGCTCTGCCTGAACTGCATGTGCCTCTTTAGCCTGTCGGGTCTCTACGGCTGCCTGCTTGATGCGCTTGTTGCTCTTGAAGAGAGAGCTGAGGCTGTATTTCACTCCCACGCCCACATACCAGACGTTGAGGTTCTTATCAACAGGTGGCAACTCGAAGAGGATAGGTCCATTGAAGTTATCTGCGGCAACAAAAGCCACTTTTGGCAGAAGATCGCTCTTGGCAATCTTCTCTTTCTGTTCGGCGATGCGGATGGCGTTGCTGCTCTGCTCCAGGAGTGGAGAATTCAGGGTGCCTGCTGTCTGCCAGTAAGCCTCGCCCTCCTTGCCGTAGGTTTTGTCGGCGATAGTGGCATCGGGGATAATTTGAATCTCCTGGCTTCCCTGGTTCATCTGGCTATTTTGGTTCATTCCGAGGGTATTGCAAAGTTGATGGTTCAGGATGCTTCGGTTGTTCCTGAGCGCCGTCAGACCGAGTTTGAGGCTTTCCATCTGGAGTTCATATCGGGTGATGTCGTTCTTCAGCGCCATGCCTTGTGTCTGCTTCTCCTTGATATCCTCGATGAGTTGGCGGGTCAGTTCGATGTTCTTTTCATATACCTTGATGCGGTTGTCTATCTTGTAAAGGTCGAGATATTGACCTAGGGCGATGAAGCGAATTTGCTGTCGGGTGAGTTTTACGCCTACCTCTGCCTGCTGCTTTCCGAGTTCGGCAAGTTTGATGCCTGCGTTGATGGCTCCACCGGCGTAAACTACCTGCTGTGCCTGGAAGGCGAAGTTGTTGCCAAAATGTGGGGATTTCAAACCATGAACGTTACTGAAGTCACGGTCTGTAATCAGCGCATTGCCGATGTAACTGAACGAGAGGGATGCATCGAGGTCGGGTAGTTTCTTGCTTTTTGCCGATTCAATGCCGAGGTGTGCTGCTTCTACTCCTGATAATGAAGTGCGAAGGCTTTTGCTGTTATCCTCAACCTTCTGGAAGAGTTGGCTGATAGTCATGTTTTCTTTCTTGCAGACAGGCAAGGAAGTAGCCGTCCCTTCTGTGGTTTGTGTTTGAGCCGGAGCCCAAAGAGTTCCTCCTGCAATCAGAAGGTTTACCAATAAGATTTTCTTTATCATTGATTCTTACTTTTTGAAATTCGGGTGCAAAGGTACGGAGTTTTGGGCGAACAATCGCTTTAAATATTTCGCAGCGGATGGACGATTTGGGAATAATAGTTCTTTTATGTCACATATTTTGTGTATTTTTGCAACCGAAATAGGAATAAAAAGACATAATAACTCTATATATAATTAAGGTGTAGATGGAATTATCAGAATTAAGCAGTCATCAGGAAGCAAGTCTTTCCTGTTCAGGTTTGGAGGAATGGCAGGAGGGTCCGCAAGTTTTAACTTACGGAGCGATATTGATTTGCCGGAAAGGCAAGGCGAGGCTACAGGTGAATTATAAGGATTGGGAACTTTATGAAGGAGCGGTCATCACCGTGTTCCCGAATGATGTGGTGGAATTGAAGGTTGATGGTGGGGATTGCAAATCCCCATCAACTGAAAACGGGGATTGCAAATCCCCTCAAACTGCGAACAACTTTCAAGCCGAAATCCTGAAGTATAATCCTTCCTTACTTCGAGAAGCAAGCTTGCAGCTGGAACAGACGGTATATTCTTCCTTGCGGGAAGACCGCTGCCGGCAGGATACCCCTGTAGTTACAAACATCATCAATGGGATGTTCTCCTTATTGAAGGTATATTTCGACCAGTCGGAATGTACCTGCATCTCGCAGTTGGTTTTGTGCCAGTTGAAGGCATTCTTCATAGGTTTTCATGAGTATCTTCAGCGCAATCCGCAATACCGTCCCGATGAAGTGAAGTCGTATCGGGTAAGAGAATTGTTCAATCGGTTTATGATGCTGCTGGAGAAGGATTACAAGATTTCAAGAGATGTGAACTATTATGCTGCCCAGATGAATATCTCCTCGAAATATCTCACCAACATCGTGAACCAGGTGACGGGGCATACCCCCAAGACCATCATCGACCAATATGTGATTCTGCAACTCAAGATGCAACTCAAGCGCAGCACACAAAGCATCAAGGAGATGGCTTGGGAGTTTCATTTTGCCGATGTCAGTTTCTTCTGTCGTTATTTCAAGAAGCATACAGGGCTGACGCCGCAGCAAATCAGGGAATAAAATGGAAGGTGCGTGCTAGAAACTCTGTTCTAGCACGTGCTGCAAGCAATCTGCAACAACCTTCAATTTCTTCCTAATCTCTTCTTCTCCATTCTCTTGAATATGTTCAGGCGATAGTGCCTTCAGTTCTTCCAGACAACTCATCTGCATCATACTGGCAATCGGCAGAAGTTTGTGAGCAGCTTTTCCTATTTTATCTATAGATAAGGAATCCTCCTCCATGGCTTCTTTCAAATTCTTAAGATGTTCTGCCAGTTCCTGCTTCACGGTGTTGAGAATCTCTTTAGCTGCCTCTTCATCGCCCTCGGCAAAAGCCAGAAGAGCGTCAAAGTGGGATTGAGGTTCAGAATCTATTCCCAGGATAGCAGATAACTTCTCTATGCTGAACGGCTTGAAAAGACAGTCGTCGAAGCCTGCTTTTATGAGTTGTTCTCGGATGCTCGTATCATGCGCTGTCATCGCAATGACAGTCATGTTGGAATGGTTGATGTGGGTAATCATCTCTGTACCATTCATTTCTGGCATTTCTATATCCATCAGCATGAGGGCTGGCTGTTCATTGTGCAGGATGGTTAGTGCATCAATCACATGATTGCAGGCGAATACTTGCCAGGAATCGCCTGCTATGCGTCGCAGCATTTCCTGGAGAAGTTGAAGCTGAAGCTTGTCGTCATCGAGAATCAGAATCTTATGGTTGGCAAAATCTTGTTGAGCCTTCTTTTGGTTGGGTGATTCCTTGGTTTCCTGATGATCAGATGTTTGTTTGAAATCCTCCTGTGAATCATCTTTTGGGGCAGGTTCGATAGGAAGCGTAACGATGAAATTGGAACCTTTACCCAAGGTAGAACGAAGTAGGATTTCTCCACCGAGAAGCGACACCAGTTCTTGGGTGATAGACAAGCCCAGGCCTGTTCCCTCAATGCCTTGTGCACTCTTTAATCTGGTGAATGCCTGGAACACTTTCCGCTTTTCCTCATCGGTCATTCCCTTACCCGTATCTTTCACGTTCATGGTGAGTGTCAGCTTACCCATGATTTTGGAAACCTGTGCTTGAATAGTGACGCTTCCATGATCGGTATATTTGATGGCGTTGCTCACCAGATTATCCAGAATCTGACGAATGCGGAAAGCATCGGCTAGGAATAATTCCTTGTCTGTTTCGTTCTCTTGATTTTCTTCCTTTTTCATTCCCATCGTCATCTCATACGAAATGGCTAAGCCTTTCTCTTCAGCTCGCAATCGCATTCCCGCTACTGATTCTTTTACCAGTTGAGTAGGAGAGAAAGAGACAGGCTGAACCTTCATCAGCCCATTTTCCAACTGATGATAATCGAGAAGAGAGGCTACTAGTCGGGAAAGATGAGCAGCAGAGTTCTTGATATTTTGAAGACACTCAATGCCTTGTGCTTCCTTGACGTATTCTTTCATCAGGTCGATGAAGCCGGAAATGGAGGCAGCAGGCGCCTTGATATCGTGCGTAATGGTGAGGAGAAGTCGCTCACGTTGGTTCATGATACGTTGGATTTCTTCGTTGGCTGCCTCCAGGTTCTCCCGGTAGATGCGTTCTTTTCTTGCATCGCGCCAGATGAACCAAATCATGACGATAATCGCAAGGAGGGTTACTAGTGTAAGTAAACCTATTTGCCACAATAGCTGTTTACGGGCAGCCATCGCTTTGTTGATGGCTTTTTGCATAGAGTCACGTTCCCTTTGGTGCACATCACTCAGTTGCTTGGCAGAACGTAAGGCAAGTTTTGTACTGACTATTTTCAAGTCTTCCATCTCTTTGTTGATACTTTCCTTATGATCTTGCGTAGCCACCTTCTCCTTCTTGTCTATCTGGTCCAGAATGTTGGCTACATTTTCAGCCACATTCACAGGAGTTGTGATAGAATCGATGATGGCTCTGTTGCTGTCTTGCTTGATGCTTAGCGTTTCTGCGTGCTCTTTCTTGAAAGCATCGGCTAGTCGGCGGAAGAATCCTCGGCGGGTCTTCATTACTTCCACCGTAGTTTTCTTTGCCTCGTGGGTTTGTGGGGCTTTGGAATGCACCACGATTGAGTCTTTGCCTGTATTCAGACTTTTAACCTTATCTTGCAGATAATTGGACGTAGATTTCCCTGCCATTGCATCAGAGAGTTGCTTCAAGTTCTTCTGCTCTTCTTTGAGCAGAGAAGTCATGGTACTGTCGGCTGCATCCTTTTTCTTGATGTACTCACGAGATGCTTCGTTGATGGCGATGATGCTCTTGGTGTTGCTATATACGAGACTGATTGCCAGAATCATGATAATGGCAATAATGCAATAGCCGAGGGCTACCTTGAGTGGAATATTGTTTTTGTGCATGTGAAATCTACTTACTTAATTATCTTTTGCAAAGATAATGCAAAAAACTGATTTTAAGAAAAGAATGGGCTAAAAACAAGTCAGGAGACCAATGAATTTTATCATTAGTCTCCTGTCTAATTGAAAGCGAAGCGTAATTACTGATATTTATTGTCTTTCTATTTCTTCCGTTTATTACTGTTTTTTGAAGGTGATATTACTCTGCTACAGTTGAATCTGTTGTTGCTGTTGTAGAATCAGCTGGAGTTACCTCTGGAGTCTCAGCTGGAGTTGCCTTCTCTACTGTTGTGTCAGCAGGTTCTGCAGGAGCAACTGTGTCTACTGGAGCTACTGATGAAACACTTGCCATCTTGTTGTTGGCGAATACATTGCTAACTGATACCATTACCATGGCAGCGATAGCTGCGAATACTAATTTTTTCATAATCTTTTGTTTTTTATTGTGAATATTTTATTGATTACTATTTGCATGAACCGTCTTACTTGCGTTATTGCTTGTTTGCGAGTTCACAATCTAATATCACAATCTGCGTGCCAAAAGTATTCTCTTTTTAGTAAATGCTTGATAATCAGTTAATATGTGTTTTGACGCAAATTCTTAACCTTGTGGAATTTGTGGAACAAGTGTGGAATTTTTCCCCAAAATATTGGGGAAAGTTCCTCAGATACCGTATTTCTTCATCTTGTTATACAGAGTCTTTCTATCCACAGCAAGCAATTGTGCAGCTTTACTCTTGTTACCTCCTGCCGCTTTTAATGCTGCTTCTATACGCTGCAGTTCTGTTTCCTCATCATGCAGGGTGGTAGGAGCTAGTGGCTGAATATGAGCCATGCTCTGTTCCAGTTCTGTTACTCCAATATATCTGCCTGTGGCAAGAAGAGTGGCACGTTTCATCACATTATTCAATTCGCGCAGGTTTCCTGGCCAATTATAAGAGGTGATGCGTTCCTTTGCTTTACTATCGAGTCCTTCCACGTTTCTATTGAGTTCTTTGTTGGCATGTTTGATAAAGAGATCAGCAAAGAGGAAGAGATCGGTACCGCGATCTTTCAGCTCAGGCATGTAGATGGTAAACTCATTGATGCGGTGGTATAGGTCTTCTCGGAAGTTTCCCTCTGCTACACGCTGTGCCAGGTTCTCGTTGGTGGCGCAAACCAGTCTGATGTCGATGTCGATTTCCTTGTTGCTGCCCAATGGACGGATCTTACGCTCCTGAAGGGCACGAAGCAGTTGCACTTGCACTTCATAGTTCAGGTTTCCCATCTCGTCCAGGAAGAGTGTACCGCCATTTGCCATCTCGAAAGCACCCTTCTTGTCCTGGTCGGCTCCCGTAAAGGCTCCCTTCACATGGCCGAAGAATTCTGATGCAGCCACATCCTTTGGAATGGCTCCGCAGTCGAGTGCAAAGAAAGGTTTTCCTGCCCTCTGGCTTAATTCATGAATGCGACGAGCTACATATTCCTTACCCGTTCCGCTTGCACCCAGAATGAGAACCGACATAGGGGTTGGAGCAACTAGAGATACGAAACTATAGAGTTTTCTTGAAGCCTCACTTTCACCTTCAAGATATTTTGGAACATCTGCATTTCCTTTAGATTCCGTATTTCCTGATACTTTTTTATTATCTATTGGCTCCTGATTTCCTGTTGTCTCCCTATGCTCTATATTTTTCTCTGATAGAGAGTTTGTATTGTGATTTTTTATGGCTTCCTTAATCTTTTCCAGGAGGATATCCGGATGAAAAGGTTTGGCTACGTAATCTGTAGCACCCGACTTCATGGCGAGTACTACGTTCTGAATCTCTGCATAGCTGGTCATGACGATGAAAGGTACTTGCACGCCATGCTTTCTCATCCATTGCAATAAGAAAATACCATCATGGTCTGGAAGACGAAGGTCGGATAGCACCAGGTCAAATCCACTTTCCACCTTCTCCCAAGCCTGTATAGCTGCTTTCACCGAAGTCGTTTTTTCAACTTCGAATCCTTTCTTCCTGAGCCATGTCTGAATCATGGTTCCAAATGCGATGTCGTCTTCAACTATTAGTATTTTTTTCATATCATTACAATCTTTCTGTCTCTTTGTCTTCTCAAGATAAAACTATTTCGTGCGCAAAGTTAGCATTATTATTTGGAATCAGCAAAGAAAAAGTGTTTAATTGTCTGTTTTTTCAAAAGATTATAATATATAATGAAGGTCTCTACCCAAACATGAAGGATAGAGACCTTATATTATCAATTGTTTTTTGATAGAATTTTACTTGAGAGAAGCTTCTTTTTCCTTCTTCGGCTTTGGAAGCACAAGATTAAGAATAACTCCAATGACGGCAGAAAGACCTATACCCGAAATGGCGAATGAGCCTGATGAGAGAACTGCACCACCTAATCCCATGGTCAGCATAACAGACATGATGATGACATTGCGAGTCTCGTTCAAGTCAACCTTATTCTGCATCAGGTTCTGAACACCCACACTGGCTATAGTACCGAAAAGCAACAGCATGATGCCACCCAGTACGGCTTGCGGAATGCTCTGCAACAATGCACTCAGTTTACCTACAATAGAAAAGCAGATGGCTGTAGCTGCTGAGATGCGGATTACTGCTGGACTCGTTACCTTGGTAATAGACATGGCACCAGTTACTTCTGAATAGGTTGTCTCTGGAGGACCACCAAGAAAAGCTGAACACAGACAAGCAATTCCATCGCCTAACATCGTACGATGCAGGCCTGGATCTGCTACAAAATCTTTCTTGGCTACAGCACTTACAACATAAACATCGCCAATGTGCTCTAAAACCGGTGCAATGGCAACAGGCAACATATATAAGAAAGGAGCCCATGAGAAATGGGTGATTGTATCAAAGGTGATAGGACAGGAGAACCATGACGCAGCTGCCACTCCCGAGAAATCAACTTCCCCCATACATATAGCGATAATATAACCCACAACAACGCCCGTTATGATAGGAACGAGTTTCATTAAACCCTTGGCAAAGGTCAATACCAAAATAGCTGTAATGAGCGATGAGAAGGCGAGAATCCAATTGGTTTTAGCCATGTTTACTGCACTACCTGAGAGGGAAAGACCGATGAGAATGATGGCAGGACCGATAACTACTGGCGGGAAAATCCTATCAAGGAGTTTCTTGCCTTGCCACTTTACCAATGCGCTCATCACGAAATATACCAGTGATACGCTGGTTAAACCAGCGATGGTTCCTGGCAATCCCCATTGTTTGGAGGCTGCAATGATTGGGGCGATGAAGGCGAAGGAACTGCCTAGGAAAATTGGCACTTTCCCCTTGGTAATGAAATGAAAAAGAAAGGTTCCAACACCAGCGGTGAAGAGAGCCGTTGCTGGGTCGATGCCTATCAGGAGAGGCACCAGGACCGTTGCACCAAAAGCCACGAAGAGAAATTGTACTCCTACGATGGTCTTCTTGGTCATTGATAATTGTTCCGTATCCATTTGATGTATTTATGTTATTATAGTTTCTAACTCTTTATGTTATGATAGTTTTTACTCAAGAAAATTGATGTTGTGACAATCTGGTAGTCTCTATCTTAACATTTGTTATTGAATTATGGGGCAAAGATACAAAATCTTTGTGAAACAAAAGTAAAGAAAAAGAAAAAGTTTTGTTTATCTCGTTAATTATTATTATCTTTGCATTCGTAATTGTAATAACTAAACGAAAATGAAGATACATATAGAACAAGCAACCCCAGATAAAGCTTCGCATATAGCATCGCTCATTATGGAAGCGATGAATACGGAATGCTGTCAGAATTTCGCTGGACCTCGTCATACATTGGCTGATTTTCATCAGTTGATGGAACGTTTGGTAAAGATGGAGGATAGTCAGTATAGTTACCGAAATGTGTTGATGGCAATGACTACTGATGGTGTGGTTGCTGGCATCTTGGTAGCTTATGATGGAGCTCAACTTAAAGCTTTGCGCAAAAAATTTGTAGATGAGGCTCTTGCTACCTTTGGAATTGATTATTCGGGTATGGATGCAGAGACTCAAGAAGGTGAATACTATCTCGACAGTCTGGCTGTTTCCAGTAGCTATAGAGGTAAGGGGATTGCAAAGCTTTTGTTGAATGCTGCCATACAACGTGGTAAGGGACTTGGTATTCCGAAGGTTGGATTATTGGTTGATAAAGGTAATCCAAGAGCTGAAAGCCTTTATACTCGTATGGGATTCCAATTCGTCAATTATACAACGTGGGGCGGACACGGAATGAAGCATTTGCAGATAAATGCTGAATAAGAAGTGAAAATTCTTGTTGATGATTACAGGATATAAAGTGAATAGAGCATATAAAACAAAAAGCCCAGGATAGCATCACTGCTGCCTGGGCATTTTTTTAATCAACAAAAACTAATAAAATCTCTTTTAACCTATATCTTCTATAAAGTTACCTTTTCTGCTGCAAAGGTACAAAAGAAAATGGTAGGATGAATCAAAAATATATAGTTTTCTGCTATTTCTTCAGGACAATCGTTTGCACGATTATTTGTCTTCTACTTCCTGTAATTCGCTTTCCTCCATATCTTCGTCTAAACGGTCGCGCCAAAGATACTTTCTTGTTTCATGCACAATAATTCCACTAAGACATAGCAGAGAAACGAGATTTGGAATAGCCATAAGAGCATTCATGCAATCAGCTATGTTCCATACCAGACCGAGACTGATGACACTTCCTGCAAATATACTGGCAATGTAGAGAATGCGATAGCAAAGCATCCATTTCTTTCCCTTCAGGTATTCTACGCAACGTTCGCCATAATAACTCCAACCTAGTGTAGTACTAAAAGCAAAGGTGGTCAGACCAAATGTTAGTAATGGAGCTCCAATATATGGTATTTTACTAAAAGCTGCTTTGGTAAGTGCTGCCCCATTATGATAGTCTATATCTGGATAGGCTATGATACTGCTGGTGATTACCAGTCCTGTTAGAGCGCAGATGATGACTGTATCCCAGAATGTTCCTGTTGATGAAACTAATGCCTGTCGAACGGGATTGCGGGTTTGAGCAGCTGCGGCAACAATTGGCGCGGAACCAAGTCCACTCTCATTAGAGAAAAGACCACGGGCAATACCATAACGGGCTGCAAGCATCAGTGTACTACCTGCAAAACCGCCACCTGCAGCCTTTGTTGTGAAAGCTGATTCGCAGATAATCTGTATAGCTGGTAGAATGTAGGCATGATTTACAATGAGAATATAAATACAGCCCAATACATAGAATAGGGCCATGAAAGGTACGAGCATTCCACAAACCTTAGAGATAGTCTTTACACCACCAATGATTACGGCTGCTCCTAAAATGGTAACGATGACACCCGTAATGTAAGGAGAAATGCCATATTGATTCTCTACAAGGGTTGAGATGGCATTGGCTTGAACTGTGCTGCCAATACCAAAAGAAGCAAGGGCGGCAAAGGTTGCGAAGAGGATGGCAAGCCATTTCCAGCCCAATCCCTTTTCTAGAGCATACATCGGACCTCCCAGCATCTGTCCTCGTGTAGTCTTAACTCGATATTTTACGGCAAGAAGTCCCTCTGCATACTTGGTAGAAATACCGAAAACACCGGTGAGCCAGCACCAAAGGACAGCTCCTGGTCCACCTAATGCTATGGCTGTAGCCACACCGATGATGTTACCCGTACCGATGGTGGCTGCCAAGGCTGTGGCTAGTGCTCCGAATTGAGAAACATCCCCCTTTGCATCCTTATCTTTCTTAACCGACAATTTGATAGCCTGGAATATCTTACGCTGTGGAAAGCGCAGGCGAATCGTTAGGAAAATATGGGTTCCCAACAATAAGATAATCATAGGCCATCCCCAAAGGAATGAACTAAAGGCTGTGAAAAAATCATTGATAGCATCCATCTCTCTTATATTTTAATTTAAAAATGATAATTAATAATTAGGCTTGCGCCCTGATAACTCTCTTGTCTTTTTATGAACGGAATATGTTTAGTTACTTCCGTTTTGGGAGACTGAAGGTAATTCTACCCTCAGTCTTCGAATTCTATTCTAACGTTAGTGAATCCCATTGTCTTGAACATGTCTTTGAATTGCTGCTTGGCATTTCTTCTTGCCGTCTGATAATTCACTGGTGTCAAGCATCGCTTTTTCATCATAACGTAAGCTCTGTCGTACATAGCCTGTCGGTCAGTGCCAGTCCATTTTCCTTCTTCAAAGAAACTTTTTGTCTTTGCCTCGTCTATGAAATTGTTGTCGAGGAGTCGGATAGGGGGAAGGGTGCAGACTATGGAATCTTTGTCTTCATCCGTCTGTATCCATCCTTCCTTTACGTCTTTCATGTCAATGCCGAGACGCAGGGTACCATAATAGATACGTACCAATTGATCGTCACCAAAGAAACCATGTCGGGTTGTATCAACGAGTTCCTCATCGTTGATGGCAAGAAATTCCCATTGTCCGATAGCCTCAATACTTTCTACTTGGGTTGGTGAAAGGGTGGTCTTTTCTTCCGTTGCCACGTTCATTGTATTGTCTTTATTAAGCCAATAGAGTGCTCCACCTATTATTATAATAAGGAATAAAATGATTATGATTCCATATTTCTTCATATCTTAGTCCTCTTTATTTGATGCCTGGCTAGAGGCTGTTCTCTTTTCTATTGTTTTATTGTCATTCAATCCATTTGAAATGAATTCCTTCAAGTCTTGGATTGTGAATTTCTTACGGAAGCTAATCTTGATGTTTTCTTCCTTGAATCCCATGTCCTTGAGCATCGGAATCAGAGTATTTGCTGCACTGAGCCGAGCTTGTTCCATGAGGTCAAGATTCGGAATATCATTGATGATGCTTTGTCTGCCTTGCTGCTCTAGTTGGGTGAGTTCTGCATCACTGAAATTGCTGCGGGTAATGGAAACATATTGTTTTACCGCATTGTGGTCTATTTTACTGCTCGTGAGTGTCAGCTTAGGGTCTGGCAGAATGATTTCTATCTTGTCGCCTTTGCGTAACACATTTTGATTGGAAAACCCCTGGAAGTCTACGGAAGCCTTGATGGTTGCATTCATAGGGATTGCAACTTTCCTGTTTGAACCAGGTACATGAATGTTGAAGTTCTTTCTGAAAAAAGAACCTTTCAGATTCAGTTGGTCATCGTGGGTGATAATTTTGTGAACATGGGCTTCTGCCGTATAGAGTCGGTTGCATTTTTGTATTTGCATCACCATCATTGGAATAGTGTCGATGACTTGCTCCTTTTCTTGTGTTTGCTCTTTCTGAAAGCAAGAAGAAAAGGTGAAAATGCTGGCAGTTATTATGAATAATAGAATCTTTTTCATACAAAATGTTTCTTTTTGTCTGCAAAGATACGGCAAAATGTTTAATTCTCAAAAAAAAAAGAGTAAATTTGCTTTAAAAAGAGGAAAAGTAGCATTTTTAAGAGAGAAAAAACATTTAATGAAGAAAAAATGCATTTTTTTTAGACTTGCATTAAACCTTTTCTTCGTGATGACGTCAAACTACTGATTAGAATTCATAAACTGAACTTTTATTATATCGTGTAAGATTCAATAGGAAATTTATTAGTTAGTATTTAGGTAGATTCGAAGCATCGGCTTGTGAAAGTCGATGCTTTTTTTGTTTTTTAACGGGTAACCCGTGTTTATTTCATTTTTTTTTACTACTTTTGTAGCATTAAAATAAAATAGCAATGAAACGAATCAATTACTTATTTTTCATGGCTCTGGCTATAGGTATAATGGCTTCGTGTGCTGAGAAAAAGAAAAGCAACATTATTATAGCTCCTAAACCTGTTGTCAAAGTTAAAAAGCAAACACTCAAGATGAGTGAGTATGAGCAGTCTAGAAGCATTGAATGGTTGGGCTCTACATATAAGGTGGTGGTAAAACGAGAAGCCGATGACAGTTTACCGCTCGTTAAGGTAGATGAGAATACTAAGTATCATGATAATAAGATTACTGTTCGGATTATTAGAAGCGACGGTTCTGAATTCTTCAAACGTAGTTTTACCAAAGCTGCCTTTGAAAAATACTTGGATTCTCATACCAAGGCCTCTGGTGGATTGCTGGGTATTGTCTATGTAAAAACTGAAGGTAACAATCTTTGTTTTGCAGCCAGTGTGGGTTCACCTGATGTGATGAGTGATGAATATTTGCCTTTGGTGGTAAAAATCTCTAAGATGGGGGAGGTGAGTATCAGTAAAGATCAATTGCTGGATACTGAAGGAAATGAAAGTTCTCAATCGGGCAATTCTTCTGTTGATGAAGACGATGATGAGGGTGTATAAATAATAGAAGAACCTCTTGAAATACTCAGATTTCAAGAGGTTCTTTTTTGTAAATCCTATGATTATTTGAAGAGTTTCTTATAATCTTTTTCGAAACTTTGAGGATGACGACCTATGAAGAGGATATTAAGCAGACAATTGGCTACCATTTCCACATCGTTAAGGTCTGCGCCTTTCCCTTTCTTTATTTCTTTTCCGAGACATACATCCCAAGTTGTTTGAAAACAGCTGTCGTTGGCTCCAACAAACATATCGCTAGAGTTTGGATCCTCCATCAGTTCGAAACGAATTACTTTCTTGGAACTGATAGGTTGAATGTCGCAAAGCATGTTGAATGCTTTTTCAAAGACGTCTCTATGCAACTGTGCGTTGGGAAACATCACGTTGACTGTTGAGAAAATCTCCTCAAATTCGTATGACTGTAATAATTGGTAGAGCTTCATTTTATTTACCTTATTATATAGTAATTGTTTTGAAAGACTCAATGTCTGTGCTTTTAGAATTTAGCCATTTTGATGGCATCAATAGCACATTCATCGCCCTTGTTGCCCAATTTGCCACCGCTACGGTCCTTTGCCTGTTGCAGGTCGTTTGTAGTCAAGAGTCCGTAAATGACAGGAATCTCTTGTGTGGCATTGAGACGGGCAATACCATAGGTTACTCCCTCGCAGATATAATCGAAGTGAGGAGTTTCACCACGAATTACGCTTCCCAAGATAATAACAGCGTCATAGCCGCCATTAAGTACCATCTGATGTGCGCCATAGATGAGTTCGAAACTGCCAGGAACCGTCTTGACATGTATGTTCTCTGTTAAGGCTCCATGTTTTTCGAGTGTCTTGACAGCACCGTCCAGCAGGGCACCTGTTATTTCTGGGTTCCATTCAGCTACAACGATACCAAAGCACATGTTGCTGGCATCAGGTACTTTGCTAAGGTCATATTCTGATAAATTATGAAGAGCTGTTGCCATAATTATCTATTAAACTTGTTCTAAGATGTTACTCGTAAGATGTTATTAATTGGATGCGCGCTCAATGTACTTGTCAATCTCGCCGCTTTGAACAAGCATAGAGTTGACATACTTCTTCTTGATATCCTGATAGATATTCAATGCATCCTGCTTCTTGTTCTGACTCTCGAGAACTTCACCTGCCTTAATCAGGAATGCAGGAGAGAGACTGTTGTTAGCGTCATCCTCTGCTTTGCTGTCAGCCATAGAAGCAGCCTTCTTGAATGCTTCAACAGCCTTGTCCAACTGGTTCAAGTGAGCGTAAACATCACCGAGCGCAGCTTCTGCTGCTGGGCTGATCATCTGGTCACCCTTTGAAGAGAATGCATCCAAGCTCTTTTCTGCTTCTGCCCATTTGCCAAGGTTAGCATAGCAAAGACCTGCATAGAGGTTTGCCAAGTTACCTGCGTCAGTGCTGCTATATTCGTCTGCAATTTTCTTGAAGCCAACGTAACCTGCACCGTCTCCATTAAGTGCTTGTTCGAACATCTCGTTGTTGAAGTAAGTCTGACCCTTGCCAAGCATTGTGCTAGCCTTGTCCTCACGTGGACCAGAGATCTGAGATACATAACCGAATACACCAGCAATGATAACTACAATAGCTACCACAGCGATAATAATAGCCTTCTTGTTCTTCATGAAGAAGGCCTCACGAATGTTGAGGCTCTCTATTTCCTGAGCCTGTACTTTGTTGTTTGCCATTTTGTATTTTTGTTTTTTATTATTCTAATATTGCTAAACTTCTGCAAAAATACGGAATTTTATTCAGATATTGAAATTTCTAGCCTACTTTTTTCGTTTTTTGGGCTTTTTCTGTTAACTTTGCACTCAATAATCAGTAAAGTGTCTATGATTTTAAAGAATATTTCCATTATTAACTATAAAAATATCAAGAGCGCCAATATTGAATTGTCGCCCAAAATTAACTGTTTTATCGGTCATAACGGCATGGGTAAGACCAACTTTTTGGATGCAATTTATTACCTTTCGTTTTGTAGAAGTGCCAATAATCCGATTGACTCACAAATCATTTTGCACGATGAGGCCTTTTTTATGTTGGAAGGTAATTATGAGAATGATAATGGGGATTTGGAGAACATTTATTGCGGGATGAAGCGTGGAACCAAAAAACATTTTAAGCGAAATAAGAAAGAATATAAGCGCTTGTCTCAACATATTGGACTCATTCCGCTTGTCTTTGTTTCTCCTTCTGATGTTTCACTCATTGAGGGTGGAAGTGATGAGCGTAGAAAACTGATGGATGTTGTTATCTCTCAGTATGATAATACATATATCGAGGCTCTTTCTAACTACAACAAAGCCTTGCAGCAGCGTAATGCTCTCTTGAAGATGGAGGCAGAACCGGATGTTACTCTTATGGAGCTTTGGGAACAGCAGATGGCTATGAATGGAGAACTGCTCTTTGCTAAGCGTCAGGCTTTTGTAAACGAATTAATACCTTTGTTTCAGCAGATTTATCAGCATATTTCCGGTGATAAGGAACGGGTAGGCTTGCATTATATTTCGCATTGTCAGCGGGGACCGTTATTGGAGGTTATTCAGCGTGATAGATTCAAGGATCGTGTTGTTGGATATTCGCTTCATGGAGTACATCGTGACGACTTGGAGTTTACTATTGGTGACTATCAGATGAAGCGTGAGGGAAGTCAGGGACAGAACAAGAGTTATGTTATTGCCTTGAAGTTGGCGCAGTTTAGTTTCTTGAAGCGAACCTGCTCTAATACCACTCCTTTACTCTTGTTGGATGATATTTTTGATAAGCTTGATGCTCAGCGGGTTGAAGCAATAGTTCAGTTAGTCTCAAATGATAATTTTGGACAGATTTTTATTACGGATACCAATCGTGATCATCTTGACCAAATCCTTCATCGTTTACGTGGCGACTATAAGATTTTCTCTGTCGAAAATGGAGAACTGCAAGTTAAAGATTAGAGGTGAAATGTTAGGGTAGAGTAATCAAGTCTGACGATTTGTTGTACATTATTTATTTGGTATAATTATGTTTAGAAAAAAGGTTCGTTCTATAGCAGAACTTTTGCCGGAGTTTTTGAGAAACGAGGGATTGGAGACGCCTTTGCAGCAAAAGCGTCTCTTGGATAGTTGGGACACCGTTGTTGGTGCCTCTATTTCTGTTTATTGTGCTGATAAATTTATCAAGAATCAAACCCTTTATGTTAAGATTCTAAATCCTGCTCTCAGGGCAGATCTTACCATGCATCGTTCCATCTTGGTAAGGAGATTGAATGAGCAGGTAGGAGCATTGGTGATTACTGATATCCGTTTCTATTGATAGAATCTGCCTTTATTTCCTGGACTCTTTATAAGATGCAATCCATTCTGATATCCGTTTCTTCTGTTGGGATGGTATCTGTCTTTTGAAAGTCGAAACAGATACCAATCTTGAACATGGTTGGTGTTTTTTTCAGAAATCTGTCATAATATCCTTTTCCTCGTCCCAGACGATTGCCTTTTTCATCAAAGCTCATGCCAGGAATGACACCGACTTCTATTTCCCCATATCTTTCTGGTGGAAAGAGCTTGCCGATTGGCTCCATTATATGAAAGGATCCTTCTGTGAGATCATTTCTGCCAGTGTATTCTCTGATTTCCATATTTTCTGAGTCCTTTACTACCGGTAAAAGAACTGTTTTTCCCAAAGCTGTCAACTCATCAATAAAGGTATGAGTGTTGACTTCATCGGGGAGAGAATAATACATTAAAATAATTTTAGCCTTGCGGAAAGATTCTTGATCTGCAAGTCGGGATAAGACGGAAAGCGACAGTTCCTCAAGTTGGCTTGAGGAATACTGTCGCTTTCTGTCTTTTATGATTTTTCTAAGTTCTTTCTTATTCATCTTATGCGTTTGCCATCATCATATTTCTGCAATGCAGTGACCTGTAATTATAGGGTGTGTCAGCCATTGCCACTTTCTGCTTCTTGCTTTTTGGATTGGCCGTTGGCTCAGGTTTCTTCGGGAACGCCTCGTGCTTTTCGAAGACTTCGAGAGTCTTCTTGATTACTGGGTCGTCCTGGTTGATATACTGAGTCCAGGCTTGTTCATCAAGCATGTTGTAGATGATACGGCTGTCGATGACTCTATCAAGCAACTTATGTGACTTCTTGATAAGAAGGTTACGGCGCTTCAATCCATGCTTGTCTGCATAGTTGACAAACTGTTCCACCATGTTCTGACTGTCAAGATAATCGGCTAGTTCCATCATCTCCTTGAAGTTGTTCAACTTAGGACGATTATCATCAGTATAGGTAAATGCAAACTGTAGAATCAAGCCGCTCAAACTAGCCTCTTTGAAGTAGGAAGTCATACCGAGCGTATCTTCAGGAACAAAGATGTCTGGTGTGATACCACCTCCACCATAAACTACACGTCCAATGCCTGTGTGGTATGCAGGACCCGTATGCTTGATACTGTCTTGTGAGAAAAATTCTCCATGCTGGTAGCGATCCAGAAGATCCTGTTCATAATCCTTGTCATCACCCATCGTATAAGGTTTTTGAATACATCTTCCTGAAGGAGTATAGTATCTGGCAATGGTGAGACGGATAAGGCTATGGTCTGGGAATTCTATTTGCTGTTGTACCAATCCCTTTCCGAATGAACGGCGACCGATGATGGTTGCACGGTCATTATCCTGCATGGCACCTGCAAAGATTTCAGCAGAAGAAGCCGAACCCTCATTGATGAGTACAACCATAGGTATCTTTTGATAAGAACCCTTGCCGTCGCTCGGATAATCTTGGCGAGGAGACTTGCGTCCCTGGGTATAGAGAATCAGTTTCTTTTCTGGTAAGAACTCATTTGCCATATTTACTGCAGCTGTGAGATAACCTCCGGAGTTGTCACGTAAGTCAATGCAGAGATTAGAGAATCCCTGTTGAGACAGTTTGGCTAAGGCGATAAGCATCTCTGGATAAGTGTTCTCACCGAAGTTCTTGATGCGGATGTAGCCTGTATTGTCATTGAGCATGTAGGCTGCAGTAACACTCTTGGTTGGGATTTCTCCTCGTGTTACCGTAAAGGTCTGAACCTTGTTGCTGCCATAGCGGATTACGCCGATTTTTACTTTCGTGTCTTTAGGACCTTTTAAGCGGTGCATTGCTTCCTGATTAGTCACAATTTTGCCCACGAAAGGTTTGTCATCCACAGCTACAATCTTGTCTCCTGCTAAAAGACCCGCTTTTTCGGCAGGACCGTTTTGGATTACATTTTGTACATGGATGGTGTCCTGGCGGATCACGAACTCAATACCTACACCCGAGAATGAACCTTTAAGGTCGTCATTAGCCTGAGCTGCATCTTTGGCACTGATATAGACCGAGTGGGGGTCAAGTTCCGCAAGAATTTGTGGAATGGCTTTATCTACTAGCGAATCTATGTTGACAGAATCCACATATTGGTCATCAATGAGATGGAGCAAGTTGTTTAAGCGGTTGCTTCCACTATTGATGACGTTGAGGCGGTTGCCGGCAAAATGATTCGAAAAGAATGTGCCGATGACAATGCCTAGCACTACGCAGAGTGCCATGATGAACGGCATAAACCTGTTGGTTTTATTCTTGTTCTTATTCATAACTTACTAATTTACATTATACTAACGTTATTCTAAACTGATATTTTCATCAGGATTCATATATTCTACTTTTACTCCGGCTCTTTCCAATAGTTCCACACCATCAGTAAGTCTGTATTTCTCGGCATATACAACTCGTTTGATGCCTGCTTGAATGATGAGCTTGGAGCATTCGATGCAAGGAGAAGCAGTGACATAAAGTGTGCTTCCCTCGCTGTTGTTGCTGCTGCGGGCCAACTTGGTTATAGCGTTGGCTTCTGCATGGAGGACATAAGGCTTGGTTACATTGTTATCCTCGCAGATATTTTCAAATCCGCTTGGTGTACCATTGTAGCCATCGCTGATAATCATCTTGTCTTTTACTACTAAAGCACCTACCTGTCGGCGTTTGCAATAGCTGTTTTCTGCCCAGATGCGAGCCATGCGAAGGTATCGCAAATCAAGCTTTTTCTGTTTTAAAAGGTTGTCCCCCATTGATCTGTTATTTATATTGTTTCATTTATAATTACTTGCCTAAACTACTAACTCTTCTTGATTTCGTTGCGTTCCAGTAGGGCGTCTATGGTTGGCTCTTGTCCACGGAATCGTTTATAGAGTGTCATCGGATGTTCTGTGCCTCCCTTTGAGAGTATGTTGTCACGGAAGCTCTGGGCGGTAGTTCGGTCGAAAATACCGTTTTTCTTGAATACGCTGAATGCATCAGCGTCTAGAACTTCAGCCCATTTGTAACTGTAGTAGCCGGCTGCGTAGCCTCCTGCCATAATGTGCGAGAACTGTACGGTCATGCAAGTGTCAGGCAACTGTGGTAGAATCATGGCTTCTTTCCATGCTTCTTTCTCAAATGGGATGATGTCAGCAGTAAAGGCATCCTTCTTGGTGTAATATGCCATATCCAAAAGTCCGAAACTTACTTGGCGCAGGCAGGCGTATGCTGCCATGAAGTTGCGGCTTTTTACGATACGCTCAATGAGTTCGTCTGGCAATGGCTCGCCTGTCTCATAATGGAAAGCAAAGGTGCGCAGGAATTCTTTTTCTATGGCATAGTTCTCCATGAATTGAGATGGCAACTCTACGAAATCCCACCATACATTGGTACCCGAAAGACTTTCGAACCGGGTGTTGGCGAACATTCCGTGAAGACTGTGACCAAACTCATGCAGGAAAGTTTCTACCTCTCCCAAGGTCAGAAGGGCAGGTTTTTCTTCTGTAGGCTTGGTAAAGTTCATCACTACGCTCACGTGTGGACGAATATTGTTGCCTTTATGGTCTATCCATTGTCCTTGGAACTCTGTCATCCAGGCTCCTCCCTGTTTGCCCTTGCGTGGGAAGAAGTCTGCATAGAACACTGCCAGATAACTGCCGTCTTTATCGAATACTTCGTATGCCTTCACGTCAGGATGGTACACAGGAATCTCTTTGTTTTCCTTGAAGGTAATACCATACAGTTTGTTGGCTAATCCGAAGACGCCCTTTATCACCTTGTCAAGTTGGAAGTATGGACGGAGCATCTCTGCATCCAGATTGTATTTTTCCATCTGGAGTTTGTGAGAGTAGAATCCGAAGTCCCATGGTTCCACCTCGAAGTCTTCGCCCTCCAGCTTCTTTGCCAGGGCTTCGACTTCTTTCACTTCTTTTTCTGCAGTTGGCTTATAAGCCTCAATCAGATCATTGAGAAGTTTATAGACATTCTCTATATTACTTGCCATTCGATGACGTAACACATAGTCTGCATAGGTCTCGAAGCCTAGAAGTTGAGCGAGCTCTCTACGTAAATTGACCAATCGCTTGCAGATTTCAATGTTGTTCTGTTCATTTTCGTGGGTACAGACCGTATTGCGGGCCATATACATCTGTTTGCGGAGTTCGCGCTGAGTAGAGTAGGTCATAAATGGAGAGAAACTAGGATAGTCGAGTGTGAAAATCCAGCCTTTTTCATTCTTCTCTTTGGCAGTATGAGCTGCTGCAGCCTTTGCAGTTTCTGGAAGTCCGTCAAGTTGAGCCTCGTCTGTGATATGGAGGGTAAATGCCTTGTTTTCCTTCAAGAGATTCTGTGAGAACTGAAGTGTGAGAATACTTGCTTCCTCTGTAAGTTTGCGAAGTTTGCCTTTTCCTTCCTCATCAAGAAGAGCACCACTTCGTACAAAACCATCATAGCTGGTTTCCAAAAGCATCTGTTCTTCTGGGGTTAACTCTCTGTTAGGGTGGTCATGAACATATTTAATACGCTCAAAGAGTTTCTTGTTGAGTGTAATGTCGTTGGCATGTTTGGTGAGGATAGGACTCATCTTTTGTGCCAGTTCCTCCATCTCGTCGCATGTCTCTGCACTCATCATGCATGAGAATACATTGGAAACACGACTTAAAAGGTCGTAATAATGTTCGCCTTTTTCTGTATCCACACGGGCGATAGTGTTCTCGAATGTAGGCTCAGCCGGGTCGTTGATGACCTTGTCTGTCGCTTCCTTGTCACGGCGTATACCCTCCATGAAGGCAGGCTCGTAGTCTTCCAGTTGGATACGGTTGAAAGGCACAGTATCGTGCGGTGTGTGATAGGGTACAAAGAATGGATTCTCTCGATTCTCTGTATTTCTGATATTATTCTGATCTTTTATATCTTGCATGATAGTGATTTTTTATTTGTTTGCTTTACTCTATGACAGTTCTCTTTTTATTTCTTCACAATCAGTTTTTCTAATTGTGGGATATAGATTCTTCCTCTTTCCAGATGTATGAGCTTTTGTTTCTGCAGTTCATTCAGCACATTAGAGACATAGATTCTCTTGACATTCATTTCTGCGGCAAGTCTTTCCATCTTGATGTGAAATAATTTTTCGCCGGCAGGCTTGAGACTTCGGCTTTCAAAGAACTGGATGATACGTTCTGAGAGTGTTTTGGGAGGAACCCGGTACAAGCGTCGATTGTTCTTTTGGGTTTGTGTAGAAATGAGATTGAACATGTTGATTCTGAAAATCTCGTATCTATCAGATAGTTTCTGCATCTCTTGCTTGCTGATACTCATCACGCTACATTCTTTTTTTGCGATATAGGTGTGAGTGAAGTATTGGTTATACCCGTAGATGCATTCCATTTGAAACGCTTCTGGGGCTTTGATGTCTTCTTCGATGCGATAGCCATGATCGTCTGCCTCTGTGATAACATTGAGTTCACCGGTAAGAAGAAAGTACAGACGTTTGCAGGGCTCTCCTTCTTTGGCGATGGTGAGTCCCTTTTCTGCCTTTTGGAAATCGAACTTTGTATGACCGGCTACTTCCAGCAAATCGTTACGGCTCATTCCCAGGAATAGAGGCAGATTTAAAAGATTGTCATATACTCTGTCTTCTTGCATTCTATTTTAATATTTTCTTCTTGAGCTCTGGCGAATACCATATCCTGTTATTTCCCTTTTCATCGGAATAGATGAGATAGGCGTCAAGTTCAGGATGTTTTTCCAATACTTTCTTGGCTCCATCCAGTCCCATTACCATAAAGGATGTGGCATAGGCGTCGGCTGTGGCACAATTCTTGGCTAGAACGGTGGCTGACAGAATATTGTGCTGTACAGGATAGCCGGTCTTCGGGTCTATTGTGTGAGCATATTTCTTGCCGTTCTTATAGTAGAAATTCCGATAGTTTCCACTTGTTGCCATTGCTATGTCTGTCACATTGATTACGTCTTGTAATTCCTGACTCGTATTGAGAGAATCGTCTGTTGGCTTGTTGATTCCTACTCGCCAAGGCACTTGTTTCTCGCTATTTCCATTCACCACAATTTCGCCTCCAATCTCTACCATAAAGTTTTGAATGCCTTTTTTCTTTAGAAATCTTGCCACGATATCGCTTCCGTATCCTTTGGCAATGGCTGAGCAGTCGAGCATGATATGTGGATTCTGTTTCTTGACGTGCTCTTCCTCTAATGTTACTTTCTGGAATCCGACGATAGCACGAAGACTGTCTACGGTTTGTTTTGTAGGAGGGTTTCCGGTCTTGAATCCGAATCCCCAGGCATTTACCATAGGGGCCACAGTGATGTCAAATGCTCCATCTGTTTCTTTGGAAATTTTTTCTGCGAGTTGAAAAACCTCAGCAAACAGGTTGTCTACCTTCACATCTTCATTACGGTTGATACGCGAAATGATGGATGTCTTGTTGAATGGAGAAAGTGAATTGTCAACTTTCTGCAGTTCTGCCTCGATTTCTTTTTGGTAATTGACATCACTTTGGTAAGTGATGTGATAGATAGTACCAAAGATGAAACCTTCATCCCTCTGGTAAGGAGTATTTTGCTGTTGGCGAATGACATAAATGCTGCCAAAAATCAAGAGAAGCAGAAACGGTATCTGCCAAATGAGTCTTTTATTCTTCATTGTTTATATTTCAAATGTTACATTGAACGTACCGCCAAGTCGGGAACCACCTTGCTTGCCGAAGCCTGGTACATAATAGGTGTTGCCCATGTCGCCATCATTATGGGCTACACGACGCTTGTATCTGAAACTCCATCCCATGCGGATAGGTCCCCATATCTTGGCATCTATGCCTATTACACCTTCCAGCCAGTGATAGTTAGCGGATACTCCTTCTGCTCCGTAAGGTGCATCCCCTCCCCAGACTGGGTCTTTAATAGGTGGTGAAGAGACATCATATTTATAGTAGGTGAAACCGTAACGAAAACCACCAAATAGGCGGTAGTCATCGTGCTTGTTTTTGAGCAGGTTCCAGTCTACACCCAGGCGGGCGTATGGTGCACTTGTCTTGTAAGTGATCTGGGTACTTTCATCAAAGGCATCAGCCTTACCGTAACCCAATTCAAAGATAGGGTAATACTTGTCTTTTAAGTTCACTCGCAGAGAAGCTTCATATTGCCCGTAGTCACTTACCATCAATTGAGCTGGTCCGATTAAATCCACACTCACCGCCACTCCATTAAGCCATGGAATCGTATCTTTTTCTACCGTTGCTACCTTTTTAATACGGTTTTGTGCGTTCGCCCATTCTCCACCTAAGAGTAGGAGAAGACTCAGAACGATTACCGTTTTTTTAGTAACGGGTACCGAAATATATGTAGAAATGTGCTTTAGATGCATCATAATTAACCTCTTTATTGTTGATAACTATTGAGTCGATATAGTTGTGGGTTGTCTTCACTTCTGTTATTTTGTGGAAGTAGGCTGCACCGCAATCTACAGACTCGAAATGTGGATAGTTCTCCTTTTTGACGGTTACTGTATCTTTCCATACCTGATTGTCTGCATTTTGAATCTCAAAAAAGAACACATCCTCTGGCTGGTGGTAACTCATCGGAAGGATGAAGCTATCCACGTTCTCATCCTTATTGATAAGTACGCTGTCTTCTCCTTCCTGTTTGGTGGTCGAGATGGTTAAGGTGGCATTGAGTGTCTTTACGTCGCCCATCAACTTATACTTGGTGTAAGTGGTGTTGTTGAGCGGACAGTTGAGACTAGTACAACTAGCCACCATGAGTACCAGCATCATGAAAACCAATGGTATTATTTTTTGCATCTTATTTCCTTTTCTATTTGATAATCGTTACGATTAGGGTTCTGACGACTGATAAGGTCACCCAGGAATCCGGCTAGGAAGAACTGACTGCCCAATACCATCGCAATGAGAGCGATGAAGAAGTATGGAGAATCGGTGATGAGGTGTCCGTAGATGCCACGATGTAAGTCTATGGCTTTATCGATGCCAAGTCCGATAAGCGAGAGAAAGGCAATGAAGAACACCACACTTCCTAAGAATCCAAACACATGCATTGGCTTCTTGCCGAAGTTGCTCAGGAACCAGAGTGTCATCAGGTCCAGATAGCCGTTCACGAAACGGTTCCAGCCCATGAACTTGGAAGTACCAAACTTTCTTGCCTGATGGTGAACTGGTTTTTCGCCAATCTTTGCGAAGCCTGCATTCTTGGCAAGGTATGGAATGTAGCGATGCATCTCACCGTATACCTCGATGTTCTTCACTACGTCGCGGCGGTAAGCCTTGAGTCCGCAGTTAAAGTCATGCAGATTGTGGATACCGCTTACCTTGCGGGCTGTGGCATTGAAAAGTTTGGTTGGAATCGTTTTGCTCAGAGGGTCTCCCTGCTTGCGGTTCTGCTTATAACCCGATACAAGGTCGAAACCATCTTTTTTTATCATCTGGTAGAGACCTGGTATCTCGTCTGGTGAATCCTGCAAGTCGGCATCCATAGTGATGACTACATCACCTTGTGCCTCTTTGAATCCGCAGTAGAGGGCAGGACTCTTTCCATAGTTGCGGCGGAATTTGATCCCTTTTACCTGCTCGTTTTTCTCGGCAAGTTCTTCTATGACGTTCCATGAACGGTCGGTAGAACCGTCGTTCACAAAGATAACTTCGTAAGTGAAATCGTTGGCATCCATCACTCGTTTGATCCAAGCGAAGAGTTCAGGCAACGACTCTTCCTCATTGAAAAGAGGAACGATAACTGAAATATCCATTTTTATCTGATGTTTTGAGAATTTATTTTTTATCTGAAACCTAATTGGCTATTTTCTTTTTGGCGAATATGGCAGCAAGTATCGGACTGAGTATTGCTCCTGCAACCAAGTCGGTAATCATAAACATGGATGCCCATGCTATTGGTTTCATCATAGAGATGGCATCGAAGAGAGCTTTCGTTTCCTGTGCTGTCAACTGATAAGCCTGTGCTATCATCTGGTAGTTGGTTTGAAGCTGAGTCATAAACAAGCCTGTATCCATGAATCGGAACCAGATATACTGCACGATAGTGAGCAGTAGGGTAGCATAGAAGAAAGTCTGGATGCAATAGTATAATCCGTGTCTGAAAGAAATATGTCCCTCTCTTACGATGTCACGGAAATACTTCAATCTCTTTGCTACCACGAATGGGGTAGAGATAATCAGAATATTGGATAGTAACCCCAGTATCTGGTACTTTGGTTCTACTGCCATCATGGTGCAGACGAAGCTGGCTATCCATACGATGCCAAGAATTGCTCCATCTTGACGGGCAAACGCTTTGGTTTGTTTGATCTTACCCGTATCGATGACGTAGATCTTAACCTTTTGTGTCTGTTCGTCTGTCTTCTTCTCTTCTTGATTTTCGTTATTTTCTGTATTCATTGTTATAATGTATTTCTGCGAATGTAATATATCAATTTGCAAAAATACAACTTTTTTATTATATAAGGTGTAAAGGGTGAAAATATTTATATATAATTAAAGATAGAACGCCTTGAAAGATAGAAAAATATATGTTTCTGTTTGTTTTGTACACTTCAAAACGTCGGGAAACTTTTGTTTCGATTGTGCCAAACTTGGGTAAAACAAAAAAGGAACCTTCTGAAAGAAGATTCCTTTTTGAGCCTCTTGTCGGATTCGAACCAACGACCCCGAGATT
>CAKPWR010000037.1 GCA_934196725.1 uncultured Prevotella sp. | reverse complement strand
CAAGACATGAGGATTTCCACAAGACATGAGGATTTCCACAAGACATGAGGATTTCCACAAGACATGAGGATTTCCACAAGACATGAGACTCAAGCAGCACGCCCTGAAAGGGCAGAAGCTCCTAGCCCAGGGCAGCGCCCTGGGTATATTTTTATGAGGAAATGACGCCCTGTAAGGGCAAAAGCTTTATAAATTGCCCTGTGACTTTTAAAGTTTTTGCCCTTACAGGGCGTCTTGTTTGCGCTGCCAGGTTACCCAGGGCGCTGCCCTGGGCTAGGAGCTTCTGCCCTTTCAGGGCGTGTGGGAACAAGACGCAGCCTGGGCGTGGGGGAACAAGACGCAGCCTGGACGTGTGGAGAACAACTAAAAACTTTAATTTTTGATATTTCTTTTAGATTCTTGACCCATCGCCAAAAAACTAGGCTCTAATATCATTTTCTCTTGTTTCATCTTGCGTTTTCATCCTATCTTTGCATCGCAAACAAATAACAATAGCAAATAACAATAACTTAAAATATACTCTAAACAAAATGGAACAAAAGAAATACTTCTTTGCCGTAGACCTGGGTGCAACCAGTGGCAGAACCATCTTGGGTAGTCTGGCTGACGGCAAGTTCGAACTGGAAGAACTCACCCGTTTCGACAACCGACTCATCGAGACCGGCAATCACTTCTATTGGGACATCTTCGCCCTCTTCTATGAGATCATCGCCGGTTTGAAACTCGTGGCGCAGCGCGGCATCCATATCGAAAGCATCGGTATCGATACCTGGGGATGCGACTTCGTATATATTGACAAAAACGGGGATATCCTCAGCAATCCTCTCGCCTACCGCGACCCTCATACCTTCGGCATGATGGAAAAATATTTCAACGAGAAAATCAGCAAGGAAAAGGTATACGAGAAGACCGGAATCCAATTCATGAACTTCAACTCGCTCTTCCAGATATACGCCATGAGAAAGGCTGAAAACGTGGCTTTGGAGAACGCTGACAAGATTCTCTTTATCCCTGATGCACTGAGCTATATGCTCACCGGCAATGCGATCTGCGAATATACCGTGGCATCTACTTCCCAGATTCTCAACCCGATGACCGGCGACCTGGACAACGAACTCGTAGAGAGTCTCGGACTGAAGAGAGAGCAGTTTGGCAAGATGACCACCCCTGCTTCCATCATCGGCACACTGACCGAAGAAGTGCAGAAGATGACGGGCTTGAATGCCGTTCCGGTCATCGCTGTAGCGGGTCACGATACAGCCAGCGCCGTAGCAGCCGTTCCTGCCAAGAACGAGGAGTTTGCCTACTTGAGTTCCGGTACCTGGAGCCTGATGGGTATCGAGACCAAGAACGCCATCATCAACGAGAAGAGTTATGAACTCAACTTCACCAACGAGGGCGGCATCGAGGGCACTACCCGATTCCTGAAGAACATCTGCGGCATGTGGATCTACGAGCGCTGCCGCAAGGAATGGAAGGACGAAGCGGCTGCCAATCAGAAGGATATGAAGAGCCTTGGACATGCAGAGCTGATTGCAGAAGCCATGAAGCAGCCTGCCTTCCAGAGCATCATCAACCCGGACGATGCCTGCTTTGCCAACCCATCGAGCATGGTAGAAGCCATCAAGCAGTATTGCGAAAAGACAGGACAGCACGTTCCTCAGAACTATGGCGAATTCTGCCGTTGCATCTTCGAGAGTCTTGCGCTCCGTTATCGTCAGATTTTCACCTGGCTGAAGGATTTTGCCGACTTCGACCTCAACGTGCTCCACATCATCGGTGGCGGTTCGCTCAACCAATATCTCAACCAGTTTACTGCCGACAGCTGCGGTGTCACCGTCTTGGCAGGTCCTCAGGAAGGCACAGCCATCGGCAACATCATGTTGCAGGCGAAGGCATCCGGCTTGGTCAAGGACATCTGGGAAATGCGTCAGATCATCGCCAACTCGCTGGAGCTCAAGAAATTCGAGCCACAGAACAAGGAAGCATGGGATGAGGCATACGAGAAGTTTTTAAAGGTAAAAGGGTAAAAAGGTAAAAAAGTAAAAAAAGCCCCTTCCCCCCTTGGGCCTCCGTTCCCAGCGATTCCATCGCTGGTCCCCCCCCAGTCATAAGCAAAAAAAAACAACAAACAAAATACATAAAAAACAATGAAAGCAGATTTGATTTTAAAGAATTATGAGATTGCAAAGGAGCGCTATGCTGCTCTGGGTGTAGATACAGACAAGGCTATTGAGACTTTGGAGAAGACTCCTATCTCTCTGCATTGCTGGCAGGCTGACGACGTGGTTGGCTTCGAGCGTGGCGAGGCAGCTTCTGGCGGTATCCAGAGTACAGGTAACTATCCTGGCAAGGCTCGCAACATCGACGAACTCCGTCAGGATATCGAGAAGGTGAACTCTCTCCTCGCAGGTACTTTCCGACTCAATCTCCACGAGATTTACGGCGAGTTCGGTGGCAAGCAGATTGACCGCAACGAAGTAACCGTTGACCAGTTTACAGGTTGGATGCAGTGGGCTAAGGAGCAGAACATGAAGCTCGACTTCAACTCTACTTCTTTCTCTCACCCATTGAGCGGTAGCCTCACATTGTCAAATCCTGACCCAGCTATCCGCGAGTTCTGGATTGAGCACACCAAGCGTTGCCGCCGCATCGCAGACGCCATGGGTAAGTTCCAAAACGACCCATGTATCATGAACATCTGGGTACACGACGGTTCTAAGGACATCACCGTAGAGAAGGGCCGCTACCGCGAGATCCTGAAGAACTCTCTCGATGAGATCCTGGCAGAGGAATTGCCAGACATGAAGTCTTGCCTCGAGGCTAAGCTCTTCGGTATCGGCTTGGAGGCTTACACCGTAGGTTCTCACGACTTCTACGCTGGCTACTGCGCTAAGAACAACGTGATGTATACCCTCGATACAGGTCACTATGAGCCAACAGAGAACGTATCAGATGCTGTTTCTGCACTCCTGCTCTTCGTTCCTGAGCTGATGCTCCACGTATCCCGTCCAATGCACTGGGATTCAGACCACGTAACTCTCTTCGACGACAATACACGCAACCTCTTCTCTGAGTTGGTTCGTGCCAACGCACTCGACCGTGCTCACATCGGTCTCGACTACTTCGACGGTTCCATCAACCGTATCGGTGCTTACATCATCGGTGTTCGTGCAGCCCAGAAGTCATTGTTGCAGGCATTCCTTGAGCCACTGGATACCCTCCGCAAGTACGAGGATGAGGGCAAGCTCTTCCAGCGTCTGGCTCTCCTCGAGGAAGAGAAGACATTGCCATTCGGTACAGTATATGATTACTTCAACTTGAAGAACAACATCCCTGTTGGCGAGGAGTACATCGCTGACATCGAGAAGTATGAGGCTGAGGTACTCGCTAAGAGAAACTAAGATATTGAACATTTGTATGTTCAGGAGTTAAAGAAGTTAAAGGAGTTAAAGGAGTTAAGACAACAGTCTTTGCACGTAGTTTTTAAGCAACAAGACATACGTCTTAACTCCTTAACTTCCTTAACTCCTTTAACTTCTTTATATACTAAAGTTCTGTACCCTAAAAACCAAGCAAATATGGAAATATTAATAGGACTTTTAATCATAGCCATCGGCGCATTCTGCCAGTCCAGCTGTTACGTTCCTATCAACAAAATCAAAGATTGGAGTTGGGAATCATACTGGGTAGTTCAGGGTGTGTTCGCATGGCTTATTTTGCCTTTTTTAGGCGCTATGCTCGCTGTTCCTAGCGGACATTCTTTCTTTGAATTATTTGACGGTTATGGCTTCAATGTAGCGATGACCATGCTCTTCGGTGTACTCTGGGGCGTAGGCGGACTGACCTTCGGACTCTCCATGCGCTACCTGGGTGTGGCATTGGGTCAGAGCATCGCCCTGGGAACCTGTGCGGGTCTCGGAACCATCATGGGTCCGGTGCTGCTCAACATCTTCTTCCCGGAGCTGGATGCCCTCTCGTCACTCACCTTCAGCGTCATCCTCGGTGTGGTAGTCACCCTTATCGGTATCGCCATCATCGGTGTGGCTGGCAGCATGAAGGCTTCCTCTCTCTCTGAAGAAGAGAAGAAGGCGGCTGTGAAGGACTTCAACTTCCCTAAGGGTCTCGCCATCGCCCTGCTGGCTGGTTTCATGAGCGGCTGCTTCAATGTGGGTCTTGCCTTCGGTTCCGACATCCATTTCGGTACATTAACTCCTGATATGTACAAGACCTTACCTGCCACCTTCCTCGTAACCGTGGGTGGTTTCATCACCAATGCCATCTACTGTTTCTATCAGAACACCAAGAATCATACTTGGAGCGACTACAAGAACGAGGAGGTTTGGGGCAACAACATCCTGTATTGTGCCTTGGCTGGTGCCTTGTGGTACAGTCAGTTCTTTGGCTTGTCACTGGGTAAAGGTTTCCTCACCGAGTCTCCTACCCTCATGACCTTGTCTTTCTGCATCCTGATGGCACTCAACGTGGTGTTCTCGAATGTATGGGGCATCATCCTGAAGGAATGGAAGGGCTGCTCGTCAAAGACCATCGCCGTATTAATCGTAGGCATCATCGTCTTGATCATCTCAAGCTTCTTGCCACAGTTGATTTAAAGCATAGAACTAATCATAAAGTTCAATGCTCAATGTTCAAAGTTCAAAGTAATATGAAACAGGTGGTGAGCCTTATTGCCATTTGAGAACGAAGAAATTCTGAGAAAAATAAAACAATACCATCATGAGATATAACATGAGATTCAAAAAGTGTCTTTTCGTGTTATTAGCATCTGCAGTTTCACTGATGCTTTCAGCGCAATCCTACGAAAAACCAACAATGGGTTGGAGTTCGTGGAATACCTATCGTGTAAATATCAGTGCCGATCTTATTATGAAACAGGCGGATGCCATGGCTCAGAAGGGACTTAAGGAGGTTGGCTATAAATACATTAACATCGATGACGGATATTTTGGAGGACGTGACATGAACGGACAATTACTGATCCATGCCACACGATTCCCAAATGGTCTGGAACCCGTTGTCAAGCATATCCATGGCTTGGGCTTCAAGGCTGGTATCTATTCCGATGCAGGACGCAATACCTGTGGTAATTTCTGGGATAAAGACGAAATGGGAAGCGGTGTAGGTCTTTATGGCCACGACCAGCAGGATGCCGATTACTTTTTCAAAGAGCTGAAGTTTGACTTCATCAAGATTGATTTCTGTGGCGGTGATGCGCCTCAGAACACAGAGCATCTCGACCTTGACGAGAAAGAGCGCTATACAGCTATCCGTGAGGCAATCAACAATACCGGCAGAAAAGATGTGCGTATCAACGTATGCCGCTGGAACTTTCCTGGTACATGGGTACACAATGTAGGTTCTTCTTGGCGCATTGATAAAGACATCTCTGCCAACTGGAACGCCGTGAAACGAATCATTGCCAAGAACCGTTACCTGTCAGCCTATGCTACAGAGGGACATTACAATGATATGGATATGCTTGAAATTGGCCGAGGCTTGTCTGAAGCCGAAGAGCGTACCCACTTTGGCATGTGGTGCATACAGAGTTCTCCATTGCTCATTGGATGTGATATGACAACCATTCCTGCTAAGTCTCTGGCCTTGCTTAAGAATGAGGAACTCATTGCCATTAATCAGGATCCTCTTGCCTTGCAGGCTTATGTGGTAAAGATGCAGAATGGAGTATATCTCTACGTAAAGGATATCCAAAAACAGAACGGCACTACACGTGCCGTGGCTATATACAATCCTACTGACAATGAGCAAAGCTTTCCACTTGATATGAGTGACGTGGATTTGGAGGGCAAAGTAAAGGTGCGCGATATCTTTGCACATGAAGATATGCCAGAAGTGACCAAGGGAGTCATGTTGGTCAACATACCTCCTCATGATACGCGCATATTCGCTCTCGATGGTGAGAAGCGAAAGCAGCGTACCATCTACGAGGCGGAAACGGCTTGGCTGGAACGTTATCAATGCCTTGGCATGAACAATAGCCTTGGGTATGCTAAATATGCCGATAATTCATTATGCTCTGGTGGCGGTAATGTGGAATGGCTTGGCAACCACAAGGATAACTACATGGAATGGCGGAATATCTACTGCCTGGAAGAAGGTACATATACCATGAAGCTGAGTTATGTCACAGGTGAAAACCGTAGTGTTTATTGTAAAGTCAATGGTAATGAGGAGTTTGAAATCAAAACGCCAGGCAACAATAAGAAAAAAGTGAAAACCGTCAGCCGTCTCATTCACTTGAAGAAAGGTATGAATACCATACGGCTTGGTAATCCCGATGCGTGGTGTCCGGATATAGACAAGATATCAATCATCAAATAGTCAAAGAACCGAATATGTATATTCTGATGATGACTTATTGAAAAAAATAAATATAAACAATATTACGTATGAAAAGATTTGCATTTAAGATGTATCTCAAGAAGGGATGCGAAAAGGAATATGCCAAGCGCCATGCTGCTATTTGGCCAGAGTTGAAACAGATGATCAAGGACCAGGGTGTGAGCGACTACAGCATCTTCTGGGACAAGGACACCAACCTGCTCTTTGCCGTTCAGAAATGCGACAGCGATACCAACAGCCAGGACACCACCAACGTGGATCCTATCACCCAGAAATGGTGGGATATGATGGCAGATATCATGGAAGTAAACCCAGATAATTCGCCTGTCAGCATCCCGCTGGAAGAACTCTTCCACATGGATTAAGAATTGATTCTTAGTCAGATACGCAAGCAGGATAGAAGTAGCACGCCCTGCAGGAAAGAAGCAGCACGCCCTGAAAGGGCAGAAGCTCCTAGCTCAGGGCAACGCCCTGGGTATATATTGACGCAGAAATGACGCCCTGTAAGGGCAAAAGCTTTATAAATCACTCGGAGTTTTTAAAGCTTTTGCCCTTACAGGGCGACTTGTTTATAACCGGGATTACCCAGGGCGTTGCCCTGGGCTAGGAGCTTCTGCCCTTTCAGGGCGTGTTGGACAAAACCGGGAACATGTTGGACAAAATCGGAACATGGGGGACAAACCGGAACGTATGGGACAAACCGGGGCATTTCTCCACTAGTTAAATAACCATAAAACCCATTGGATAGTTTACAATCTTTGAGGCTTTTTTTAATAAAATTCATTATTTTTGCAACCGTTTTTAGCAGCGCACGTAAATGTACGATAAATGACATGCATACATGTGCGATAAATAACATGCATACATGCGCGATTATTATATGGGTTTATTCAAAAAAAAATCATTCTAGATAAAATGAAAGTAGACTATATATACCAAACTAAAATTGATTCTAAACGGGATAAAAGAGTTGATTACAAACAGAAAATAGGTAAGAAATGGATAGCGCTTATCACCCTGCTGCTGTTCAGTATGCAAATGGCATGGGCACAAAGCCTTACCGACAAAGATATTACCGGAACCGAGATTTGTAATTTCCAAGACGGAACCGTCTCGTATACCATACCTTCGGATAAGATTTCGAAGGACGATCAGTGTGCCTGGACGGTAAAGGTAGGCGAAGAGGTTACGACAGAAGGCGTAAAGGTTTCGGGAGATACACATACACTCACTCTAAATCTGAGCCAGAAGACCCGCTCGGTAGAGGTTTCGTATACCGACGCTGAAGGCAAACAGCAGAAAATCAGCTTCGATGTGGAGCCGAAGGTATATGGCGGGACCTATAACGGCGAAAACAATACCAAAGCGTATTTCTATGCAGAAAAATATGCAGAGGGTGATGGTTCGAAAGAAAAACCTTATCTCATCAGAAGCGACCTGGAGCTGGCGAAGCTGGCTAATGATGTGACCAACGGAAAAGACCTGCAGGTATTACACGGAACCTATTTCAAACTTTCCCAGGACATCGACCTGAGCAAAGGTATCTGGATGCCTATCGGAAGCTGGAATACAACTACCCAACACTTTTTTGCAGGAAAATTCAATGGTGACGGACATGCCATCAAGAATATGCTGATACAATGGACCAACGTCAACGGCAAGGAAGCCTCATGGGGTCTCTTTTCAAGACTGAACGGTACGGGTAATAACGAAGCAGACTATGCATCTGTCACCAACCTGCTCATCGAAGATGCATGTATCGAAAAGAAGAAGGATTATGTACCTGTTGGAAGTTCGGTTATCAAACTGGGTATTCTGGCTGCCGATATGACTCAAAATGCGGAAATCGGCAACATCATCATCCGTAACAGTAAGGTAACCGACAATGGTGAAGCCTACAAAACCACCAACAACTATCGAGTAGGTGGAGTTGTAGGATACCTGAACAACAACGTTTCTTTAAGAATATACAATATCTCTGCCAACACAGAGATGAATATGCATACCCAAGCCACGCTCAATCCTTTAACATCAACCAAGGGACAGGTAACCATTTCCGGAGGATTTGGTGCAGCAAGTAGATTGCTGGATGCTGGTTATGCCATCCTGCCAAGGAATATCTATATTCACGGACCTCAGATGAAAACCAATTCTGATACCCAAAGATGCTATCGAGGTACGGTTATGGCGTTTATCGCTGCCGAGAACTTTGTAAGTAAGGTAGAGAAGACATGGTATTATTCCCCGGCAAACAAAGTATCAGGATCAAATGATTTCAACATTGGTTCAGAAAAAGAAATCAATGCCGTAGACCAGACTACCGGCAAAACCTTCGGTAGCACTTTTGCTGAGCAGAGCAATGAGTTTATCAAGAATATGGATGGTATGAAGACCTGGGCTTATTCTAATTCCAATTCCGATAAGCCGTATTCCTTCAACTCCATCAAGATAAAATTCGAGCGAGGAACAGAAGATAAACTCACAGTCATAAAAGAAAACGGAACCGATTCTTCAGAGAAATACGATTGGTTTGTATCTGATGATAACACCAACTGGAAGAAGGCAAACACAGCAGAAGCCTCCAATACATTTAACTTGCCTCGCAAGGAATACGACCAGTATGTATATGCCACAGATGGCAGTTCACGTACCAACGCTATTCTGGTAAAGGCGATTCATGTAGAGGCATCTCTTTCTACTTCTAAAAATTCCACAAACGGCATTACCTATACCGTGAATGTAACCAATGATACGGAGGAGAAATACAGCAATAAAGATTTGGGACTGGATATTAAATACCAGTGGTATAAGGGCGAAAGTGAGCTTCAAGGAGAAAAGAAAGACAGCTATACCCGTCCTGCAGATGCCACCCACAACGATAAATTCAGATGCTTCGTCACTGTAACTTTATCTCCCGATTATAAATTCAGCAAATGGGTGAATGCCACAACGGTGGTTTATCTAGACCCAAAAGAGGGTAATGACAACAATTCTGGCTACACGCAAAATGAGGCAATGCAAACCTGGAAGGGAGCCTACAGCAAGCTCTCTGACAAGGCTTCATGGGATGAAAACATCATCGTATTGATGGGTGAAAGTAAAGCCAGTGTTACCAATAACACGACAAATGGTTTCAATATTACCAACAATAATACAGGAGGTAATATTCTTACCAAAGAAAATTGGGACAATGCCAAGAAGGATTCTCCACTCTTCCGCAATGTGACCATCACCGGTGAATATGGTGATTATACGAAGGGCGGTTCCATCGAGATTACCAGTCTCGATATCGGTCTTCCTCTTTGGGGAGATACCCGTTTTGAGAATATCACCTTTAAGAATACCAGCACCGGAACTACTTCTTATAAGAATATCTTCTGCCAATACAACAACCTGGAGATGGGTAAAGGCATCAAGATGGAAGGATTCAATGATAACGCCATCAACTACGGTACCATCGATGGTGCCGTAACAACCCCTATGCAGATATTCGGCGGTTTCAGTAACGATGGCCGCTTCTATCCGCTGGCCACCAAGGAAAACATTGTAGCCTTCGAAAAATCCATGCCTCATGGTAAAGAGGGTTTCAGCATCACCATCAAGTCGGGTTTCTATTCTGCCATCTGCGTGGGTGGTCGTCAGACTATAGCCCAAGACACCTATGGTAATCAGCTGAATGGTGTGATGGGAACTCCAAATCTGCCTATCAAATGTACCATTACGATGGATATCGACAGAAAATGGAACGACCAGAACAATACGCCGAGAGAGGTTACCATGTCTGACAAGACCAAAGATACCAGAGCCAACGACTACGATGCCGGTATCATCCTTGCCGGAAACCACGAGGGGGCGATGTATGCCGATGTGGATATCATCATCAGAAGTGGTAAGGTGGCTCGTATCGTTAATGGAACCTTGGGTGCCCAGCGTCCATTTACTTTGCCATACGGAGACAAGGAATACAAAGTCCCGATGAATACCTTCATGGGTAGAGCCAATATTCTGCTCGACCCAGCCAATTCAGAATACAAAGATAACCTCAAGGATGACGACCGCGTGGTCGTTACCGAACTTTACGGCGGTAGTATGGGACGTGGACATACCGGCGATGTAAAAATCAACAACCCATTTTATGGCATTAGCACCATCACCATCAAAGGTGGAACCTTCAAGATTCTGCCAGACAACAACGCCAAGAAAGACAACATTCTCTGCGGTATCTTCGGTGCTGGAGCAGGTGGTATGAATGGTATCGGTTATGGTAATGACGACGCCAAGACCCATACACCGGATGAAAGCATCCCGTATTGGAACAGCAGCAATGACGTAATGCTTTATGGTCCTTACAAAGACGCCAAGAACAAACTGATTCACTACCAGTGCTATAACGCCAAGAAACAAACTTCTACCCCTGTAAATCCTCTCGACACCAAAACCAAGATCATCATCGAGGGTGGTATCTTCGGTTCTAAAACAGAGAAGATTGACGGCATCTATGCCGGAGGTAGCGGATATATGAGCCCGGGATTGTGGACATCTTCCGGTGCCATCCCAAGCAAGACGGGCGGTAACGTATATGGAAACAAAGGTGATTCTGCCGTTGTATCTCTTACCATCAATGGCGGTACCTTCTACTGCAAGAACGGTATCTTTGCCGGTGGACGAGGCACCAACCAGTATTACTCCAAAGATCCATACGGAGCCAAGGATGGAAAAGGACAAGCCAGCGACTATACTGCCCTTGGTCAGACCTACGGCAATGTAGAACTCAATATCACCGGCGGAACCTTCCATTGCCCTATCTTCGGAGGCGGTTATGGTGTGGCAGATGCAAAATTAAAAGACACCAACACCATCACCACCCTCTCAAATATGGCTCGCATCTACGGCAAGTCCAAAGTCACCATCAATGGCGGCACCTTCTATAAGGACATCTATGGAGGTGGCGATATGGCAGTGGTAGAAAACGGAAAAGAAGATGCTACTAACGTGGTTATCAGCGATGGCGCAGACATCCGTGGCTCCGTATTCGCTGGTGGTAACGGACGTGCAAAACGCCCTGAAGATCTTACCTATCAGGAGAACGACGGCTACACCCAGACTCCGGATTCAGTAGGTCTGGTAAAGGGTAATACCAACGTTATCTTTACCGGTAGTACCCAAAAAGCGCCTCATATCTACGGCGATATCTATGGCGGTGGAAGTCTGGCACAGGTACAGGGAAATACCAATATCAACATCTTTGCTGCCAACTTCGCCGGACAGATATTCGGCGGTGGAAAAGGTAGCATCAAGGATTCGGACAAGACACCGTCCGAAAAGGTCTTCACCTATGCCAACGTTTCAGGCAATACCAACGTAACCCTGGCACTGGATATGGGAGGACAGGCGGAAGGCGATGACGGAAAGAAGAAGGACAACTTCTCCATCAATGTCATCTGGAACAAGATATGGGATGCAGATAATAATACAATCATCAAATGGGAGCCAAAAGGAACAGGAACAGAGCAGTACCGTTCTTCATTCTATGTTGAAGAAGACGGAAAGAAGTATTTCCTGAACCCTCACAACATCTATGGCGGCGGTAATCTTGCCTGCAACGTAGGAGGTACAGCCTTTGTTGAAGTGCAGAAGGGTATGACCCCATTCGAACTCCTGCAGACCAAGGAGTGGAAGGATACCTATAATGACAACTACTATCCTCATTTCTCTGTATTCGGAGGTGGATATGGTGAACATACCATCGTCAGAAAAACGGAGGTGATGGTGAATGTGGAAGGCGATTATGGCACCTATGATGCCGAGGTAGAAGACGATACCGAACAGATGGCTCGTCCTCACTCACGTACGAAGAAAAAACAGAAGACAACTCTCCCTGTCTTCGACAACTCCAAGGGTATTCCTAACTTCACCATTCTGGGCGTTTTGGGTGGTGGATATGCCGGAACCGTAACCAAGAGCGCCGAGGTAACCGTAGACGGCCAAACCTTCGTGCACCGTGTATATGGCGGAGGATTCGGTGATCCTTACAAGACAGAAGACAACACGACAGGACAGGTTGGTGATGGATCTCCAGGCGCACATACTGATGTTCGTGTTCAAGGCGGAAAGATCTATGGCGACGTATTCGGCGGTGGAGCTGGTGTAGCACCCCAGACAAAAGAAAGTAAACCGTTCGTCAACGTGGCTCGTGTCAACGGTAATACCCTTGTCCAGATTTCTGATGATGCCAAAATCTATGGCAAGGTTTATGGCGGTGGAGATATGGCGAATGTAGGTCCGGAAAAGTATACTCCAGAATACAGCACGAAGCCAAACAGCCATACCAAAATTAATGGAAAAGATGGCACACTCAATTATGATGCCGGAACTCTATACGAAGTTGAAAACTATCGTACCTGGGTGAACATCATCGGTGGCGACATCTTCGGTTCGGTATATGGTGGCGGTAAGGGTCTTCTCAGAGAACTGGCTGAGCAGTATGACCAGGTGGGACGTATCAACGGTAACACCATCGTTCACGTAGCCAACACCGATGCTGCCCATTCCATCTCTCTCGACTATCAGGGCAATACCGTGCCATACATCTGGTACAACATCTATGGCGGTTGTGCCTACGGTACCGTAGACGGCAACACCCTGGTACATATCGAGGGCGGTATGCTGGGCCGCGACATCTTCGGTGGCGGTTATGGAGATGATAAAGACGACACCTATGCCAACATCCTCGGCAACACCAAGGTACAGATGGATGGCGGTACCTGGATATGGAACCAGAAAGCTGATGTGGATGGAAATATCACCACCTGGACCGCAGCTCAGGACAAGAGCGAAAAGATCTGCAAGGATCTCAAGGAATTTAAGTTGATAGTAGAAGATATCCAGCGTACAAACATGCTGGACAGCCTGACTAATGCCCAGGCGATAGCTGCTGTCCAAAGAATTCAGACCGATAAGAACACCCAGGAATTCTTCGAATTCACCAGCAGCAAAACCCTCTCAGGAACCTTCAAGAAGAACAATAATATCTATGGAGGCGGCAACCTTGCCTGCTATGTAGGTTTTGATAGAAACGGAAACTCTACAGGAACCAACACCGGTGAGTCTATCGTGGAAATCAACCACTCGCCTCTGGATGATATCACAGACATGGACGGCAAAACGCTCAGCATGTTCGATTATACCACCCTGCCGGGTCTCTGCTGGTATATCAGCGCCAAGAATGTTGCCGACCCTCAGTTCTCTGTATTCGGTGCCGGATATGGAGCCAAGACCAAGGTGGCTAAAACGGAGGTATATGCACAGCCGGGTAGCAAGATCTGCGACACCGGAATCATGGCTGTTAACGGAATAGCCTATCGCTATCTCAACCAGAAGAAAGACTACGAGTCATACGTTAGAATAGAGAAAAATCTTTATACTGATTTCCAAAATGTTTCTCCGGAAGAAAAGAAACTCTATTATGGCAGCTCAGACGGCAGCGATAAAGACCCTAACACCTACCAGCGCTACCGTGCCAGCCGCCTGGCTTGGACGCTCGGCATGCCGGGATTCTCGTTCCAGACCATTCATGGTGGCGGCTTTGCGGGATATGTTACGGGCAATACCTACGTGGAAACCGACTGCCAGCTTTTCTGCGAAAACATCTATGGTGCCGGTCTCGGTGCCGTGCCTTCAAAAGACGAAACCAATCGCGAGAACTGTGATTTCGGTTCCGTAAACGGCAGCTCCAAGGTATTCGTCAAGGCGGGCTTTGTCGCAAGAAATATCTATGGCGGAGGTGCCGGTATCGAATCAGAAGAGACTTCTGCCGGCAAGTTCATAGACTTCCCTAAGATGGCTCACGTCAACAAGACAGAAGTTCATCTGTATGGAAGAGACATCAAATTCTCGGAAACCGGAGGTGTGATAGACCGTACCCTCGTGATGGGTAGCGTATATGGCGGTGGAGATGTTGCCAACGTAGGCTCTACAGAGGTAACCGAGGGAAAGACATTTGATGCGATTCCTGCAAAAGATGAGCGTACAACCTTGGTCAATATCCGAGGTGGATCTGTCTTCTCTGCTGTCTTTGCAGGCGGCAAGGGACGTCTCCTGAACCAATGCGCCGATTATCAGCAACTGGGCTACGTGAAGGGAAACACCTGTCTGGTTATTGACAGACCATGTATGGAATATCCTTACTGGGACATGGAATACAAAGACCCTTCTGACGACGAAAACATGCAGCATCCGGGAGATGAAACCAACAAAGATATTCGACCAAATCTGCTGGAACGTGTATACGGAGGCGGTCAGAACGGTATCGTAGAAGGCAATACCATCGTAAGAATCAATGACGGCAACATAGGTCATGGCATCTATGGCGGCGGTCTGGGAAGCTGCGACACGATTACCGTGGCAGGACAGGAAACGGAATCAATTACCTATGCCAATGTAACCCAGAACACCAATGTGTCCATCAATGGCGGAGAAGCGCTGCTTACCTCCTACTGGAAGCCGGAAACCCGTTCATGGGAACCGGCAAGCATCATCGAAGGTATCATCTACTCTCCACAGTACGACCATTCTACCCTGAAATTCAAGGTAAACCATAACATCTATGCGGGTGGAAATATCGCCTGCGTGGTAGGAAAGGACACCTATCTCACCATGACAAAGGGTCTGCTGCACGAGAATACGAAGGTGGTTTCCGGACGGGAAGAGAAATTCTTTGAAAGCGACGAATGGAAGGAGATATATAATAAGGTGGGATCACCTCACTTCTGCGTCTTTGGTGGCGGTTATGGCGAACATACCGTCATCAATGGTAACACCCATGTGGATATCGAAATGGATGGACGTGGCAGCATCATCGATCATAAGCTAGACATCAAGAAGGGCGAAGAATACAAGCACTTCTTGGGTGGATATTCCGTGATGGATATCGTTGGTGGCGGCTACTCGGGAAAGGTAATAGGCGATACCCATGTAGAAGGAAACGGCGGTATCTTCTGCCGCCGAGTCTTTGGTGGCGGATTCTATAATTCCGTAAAAAATACAACTGTGAATATCAAGGCTATCGACTGCCACGATATCTTCGGCGGCGGTATGATGGGTGATGTCATCAAGAATACCAAAATCAACATCGGAAGAACCAAGACGGCATTGGCTGCTGAAAGTCCAAGCCCATTCACCAACCAGAATATCTTCATCCATGGAAATATCTATGGCGGTAACGACGTTTCGGGCTATGTCAACATAAACGACAGCAAGGGTTACTTTGCCGACAATGGCGGCGATGGTACACATATTAATATATATGGTGGAAAGATTGACGGCGATGTATATGGTGCCGGAAACGGTGACTACCTCTATGCCTTGGACAGAAAGGGTAACACCCAGGTAACCGTCAACGAGCACTATCCGCTCAATCCGAACGACAAGAATTCAGCAACCACGCCTCTGGTATTCACCGTACCGATGAGAGAAAACATGCCTTCATACAAGGCAGCAAGCGACGCCCTGAAGATGGTGAACATCAACTCCTGGCGCCCACTCACCAACAGGGTGAACATCAACATCGAAGGTAACAGCGAGAGCGATACCATCCTCATCAAGGGCGACGTATATTGTGGAGGTAACTCGGCTACGGTATTGAAAGTAAAAGAAATCGAGACGGCATCTGTAGAAACCGTAGGTAGCGTGAACCTCAAGATAGGTAGCTATGTCAACATCCGAGGCGTCTTCATGGGCTGTAACGGAGATGCGCTCTTTACGACATCCATAGACAACGACTTCATGAACAAGTTCCAGAAGCTGAATGGTGATTACGATGATGCCAGCAAGGAATTGAACTTTGCCGACAGCATCGACTGGGAGAACGACCCTTCCAACAATGACATCGACATCCTCTATCTGCCAACCAAGAAAGAGGAACGTGCGCTCGTATATCCACATCTCATCGACCTCTATTTCCAACCGGTAGAGATGAATATCCAGGGAAATTTGGAATGGGATAAGGACTTGAAGAATTGCACCATCGGCTCCTTCTACTGCGGAGGAAACCGTGGTAACATGAACATCTACCCGGATGCAAATGGTAAGGTGGTAAACTATATCTTCCCTGAGGGACTCACCATCACCGAAAAGATTGTGGGCGGCTGCAACAATGCCAACTACGACTACGAGGGACTGGTAACCCACGAAGGCGGCTATCTGCTCGGCGTGGCGCATTCAACAGAGCCATTCATCAAGCTGACCATCAAGAATAAGTTCATGCCGAAAGTGGTAAAAGGCGCTTACCAGGGCGGCTGCGTATATGGCGGCTGCTACAAGACGGGAACTGTGAGAGGCGACGTTACCATCGACCTACGGAGCGATATGCTTGCCGGTAAGGATCGGGCAAAACTGGAGAATTCGAACGATTCTCTGGCTACCAATCCGGAATACTCCAGCCTCAACGTCTATGGTGCCGGATATGGTATGGAGAGTTATGTATACGGCAATACCCGCATCATTATGGGTGATAGTATCAGCTGTATAGAACCGGCGATGGATGGCGGCAAGTTCAAAGCTTCCGGCGTATCTGCCAACTTCATATACGGTGGCGGTCAGCAGGGTAATGTCATCGGTCTTACCGATGTGGATATCCTCAATGGTCACGTCTTCCGTTCGGTTACCGGCGGTTCTTATTCGGGCTATGTCTATGGTTCAACCCAGGTAAAGGTGGGTTATCCTTCTTATTACAAGGTGAAATCATTGAAGAACGGCAAATATATCCTGAACCGTACCGACAAGAAGAATATCGGTCTGATGAACGATGACGGCAACGAAAAGACTCCAACCATCAAGCAGGAGATTTATCTGCTTGCCGGCGAGTTGATATCGCAGGGTGTACATGATGACATCGTGGCGATAGATAACGGAACCCGTGAAGAGATAACCAATAAGGACGTTTATTTCACCAAGGTTGATGCCAAGAAGCCAACTATGGGTTGGGAGAACGTACATATCAATATCGATGAAGCGATTTATGGCGGAGGATATTCCCTCGCCCAGGGTACTTCCGTCCTGGCAAATAACACCACGGTACTGAAGCTGACGGATGAATTCAATGTGGATAAAGCCTTTACCAACAGTGCAGAACATCTAGAAGAATTGAAGTCGCTTCCTGGTGGTACTACTGCCGGCTTCGGAGGAAACACCCTGATTCTGGTAGGCGACAGCAAGAGCAGTGAGCATATCACCATCTCCAAGCAGGACATGAAGGAAATCAATCTTCCTGATGGTACCGATCTTTATGGCTATTATTACAGATATTACGATGATAAGAGCAAGGACGAATACACCTATCGCTTCATCTATGAAGCGGTGAAGTACTATAAGGGCCCCCAAGCTCCAAAAGATTTGGAAGGCATCGTGGAGAATAAATTCTATGAGTACGACAGCGAAGGTGGCATCTTCGGCGATGGTCACCTCTCTTATGCCCAGGGCTTCCGCAGTGCCGACATCACAGGTTATGGTTTTGCTGCCCATACCATCGACAACCCGAAAATCATCAACACTTTCCAGCGTATGGATATCCTGCGACTGGAAGACAACTGCTTCTCACTGCTCGGTGCACGCGACTATACCGTCAACGAAATCAACAAGACTCCTTACTCCATCGCACGTGTGGGAGAAATCAAGATGGTTGGAAATGAGGTAAAGGCTGATACTGACGGAAAACTGGAAGGTGAACCAGAGACACAAACCAGCACTTCCGCCAAATTCAAGTATGGCTACAAGGCGCGCAACTTTATGGGACTCGCCAACAACATCCACTATGTAGGAGCCGTTTATTCCAACGTGAAGTTCTCCGACCCTTGGCATGACGAACATGGCAAGCCAGCAGCCGAAACCATCACATACCAGGCTAAAAAGCAGGGCTATATCGACAGATATAATAAGGACCAGAACTACTCTGATTTCCAGGAGCGCAACAACGGTACGGCAAAGAACATGGTGGGCATTGCATCGGGCTATGCCCTGAAGATTCAGAACGTGCAGGAAATCATCAATAAGACAACCCAGAAGATGGATGAAAAAATCTACTACGGTCCTATCTACGGCATCATTGAGATGAACCTGATAAGCGCACGCCCTGGAGAAGGTGGCGGATATGTATATGCCGACAACGTGCATGAGCGTACCGCGGAAGAGGGAGAAACCAAACACAAGGTAGACTTCCTCGAAACAACAGGAAACTTCGTCTTCCCACTGAACTACACCAACAAGACAGGCAACAACCGCTTCATCGTAGACGATTGTTCGCCAAAGGGTTTCTACAGTTTGGGCGAAGGCAAGGATCCAGACAAGGAGATGGACATCCACTACTGGTACGTAACGGGCTACAACTATTATTACAACGCCCACATTACGGGTTATACCTATAAGGAGGAAATCACCTTCGACAACGACAACTCGGATGGTCTTACCGCCCTTGCCGGCTTGAAGCCAGGAGCCGAGGTAAGTATCAAGAGTTGGAAGATGAGAAGTGGACATCCCGTTGACAACAGCGAACAGGAGGAAAACTACCTATGCGATTTGGAGAAATTTGCACCAGCAAAGTACAAGCTCTACGTGGGTGCATCGGATTCCACCACTTTTATAGGTGCTACATCCCATGAGGAGGCGGATAGAGCCCAAAAAGGCTTTGCTGCCATCCTGTCCATGTCTGATAAGAAGGAGAATGATAATATTTATTATAAGACCGAAGTATTCAACAATACCATCCAGGGAGGCGACGCCAAGATTGCTTTCCGTCTGTACGACAACAACGTGAATAACGCAACGCCGGAATACTACAAGGCACATCTCTCCAAGAAATGCCAAGCTACCCTCGTACTGGAATCACCAGCCTTAGACGAGAATAACGAGCAAAAGAAAGATCAGAATGGCAATGGCATAAACTATACCTACACCATCTATCTTACCATCGAGTATGTAGAGGGACCTAACTTCACGGGTGGCATCACCATCGACAACTGTGCCCTTCCTGGCGAAATGATTCGCCTGAAGAAGGACAAGGTGAAAATCTCTGCCGACCAGGCATTCGCACCGAATGGCTACTTCTGGCATATCGGCAAGTTGCTGAAGAATGAAAAGGGAGAATTCGTGAAGGATGACAAAGGCGACATCCAGTTTAAAGACGGAAGCGGTTGGCTGCTTGCAACCACGACATCGAAAGACACCTATAAGCAGGGCGACAAGATAGACAAGGATCGCAACGACCTCTTCGCAGGTGCCAAATACGACAAGACCACCGACTATCTCGACATCCCTGCCTACTACTTCATGAATGGCTATGGCGTGCAGCTGGGCGTCACCATGACGGGTATCAAGGAGACGGTGTTCCCTGTGAACATAGCACCAGGCGATACCCTCACGGTTCATAACTATCATCAGATGGATCCTCATAAACCGGGTGTCAACCTCCATCTTCCGGAAGCCATCCAGCGCGCCAAGAACGAATCGTATTTCGCAAAACCTCGTATCTACATCAACGACCAGAAAGACCTGACGGCGTTCGGCAGTTTCATTCAGAAATCCGATAACGATGGTGGCAACTATGCCCAGTTCATCCTTCAGGAAGACTTGGATATGCCTGCTGATTATACAGGAAGCAATGCTGTCTTCAAGGGAACGTTCCATGGTAATGGTCATGTAATTAAGGGATTGGGAGCAGAAAAGTGGCTCTTGGCAGAGAACCAGGGCAATATCTACAACCTGGGCTTGGAGAGCGGCAATATCACCCAAAAGGGAATTGAGGAAACTGCATCCGGATACCACTGCTGCTTCGAGAAGAATCCTGCTTCAAAGACTCCTACCGTTTACGATATCAAGGGAGTTAAGAAGAATTACACGCTCGCCGACTTCAAGTATGGTAAGGTTGCCTACGATCTGAACGGATATTATCTGCGTGCACGCCTAGGTAACAGCACGGAAGAAGACAAGGCGGCTTTGAAGTATGTATACGACTATTATGCCAACGGTGACTATCAGTATGCCCATCGTACGGATGCCATCACGGGCAAGAATACGGGTATCACCTATCTGCGTAAAGGTCTGGACAGCGACCAACCTAACTACGGTCAGACTGAAACCCGTCACGACAAGACGCATACCATCGACCAGGCTCGTGCACAAGATTATCAGGCTGCAACAGGAACCAGCAAGGAAACACGTACAGGCAACTATCTGCCACAGTTCAACCAATATCAGAACCGTGGAGAACTGACGAACGATGGAAAGCTGATGAACGACTTCCTCTTCTGGGGACAGGACCTGCAGTCTTCTCCTGCCGATTATCCTGCCAAGATCGTATCACAGCAGAATAAATACATGACCAACCGTGTTTATCGCACCGATGGTTACTATGGTAGTACGAAGGCAGACAAGTTCCATTACAACGCCTACAAGCTGGATACCAGAAACATGGGTACGTATGTGCATATTCCGACAACAACGGCTATCGACTTCACGGCTGATGATGCAGATAATGCCACTACGTTCTCTGCCTTCCAAGTCATGGATGGCGTCACCCAGAACCTCCTGGTTTATACACCAGCCGGTGCAGGAAACAGCGATACCGATGCATATCATGTAGTCAACGAGACTCTGGCATACAACGAGGATACCCAAGAACGTTCTATCAAGGGTCATCATATCGTGAAGGAGACTTCAGGCAACTATTCTACTGCCCTTCTCCATCTCGTAGAGCGCACACCTGAGGGTAAGAACAGCGAAGGCGATAACTGTCAGAACAACAACTTCTGCGTGCCGATTCCATTCTCGGTAACCAACCATGCGTGGTACGTACGCAAGCCGATGTATTATGCTACCGAACCTACAGGAGCCTGGGAAGGCATCTGTCTGCCATTCACGGTACAGAAGGCTGTGGCTTCGCTCAATGGCGAGATCACGCATTTCTACGGAGATTTCAATCTGCATCATGAATATTGGCTCCGTGGTCTCACAGCTGTAGAAACGACAGATGGTAATAAGACATCGGCTACCTTCCAGCGTCCGGGTACAGGTACAGGTCTCTTTGGAAATGGAGGAAATACCACTGGTATGAAATATACATTCCATAATACCTTCTTCGTAGATACCTACAGAGACTGGCTATATAATAATGTGGACAATCCATATTACGGAGAAGCTCAGACCCTCACAGGTTATCTGCCTCTTACGGCAGGAGTACCATACGTGGTCCGATTCCCAGGAAACCGCTATTACGAGTTCGACCTCTCAAGCGAGTTCTATAACAACATCCTGAAAAGGAAAGAAGCAGCACAGACCGTCACCTTCCATGCCTACGCCGAGAAGAATACAAGTGAGAATGTGAAGACAGCCATCGAGATACCAATCTCTGCTAACATGGAAACCCATGAAAATGGCTTCTATCACAGAGGAACCTTCGCTGCCAAGCAGGTAGCCAATGGCACTATCTACGGAATGAATGCAGAAGGAACAGCATTCGAGGATGACTCTAAGCTAGCTACCATCATGCCATTCCGTACCTATATGACATCGGCTTCTACAAGCGCCCGGACGCGTTCTGCCGATACCCCTTCCGTGATTCATATCGCAGAAACTACGGGCATCGACAAGATTCAGCCTGAGGTAAACGGCAACGGAGAAGATACACCGGATGGCGATTATCTCATCGTGCGTCCTATCTCAGAGCGCCGCATACGTGTGGAGAGTACTTACGCCACCCAGCTCAAGGTATTCTCTACCACCGGACAGCTTTATCGCATCCTGGATGTCCAGCCGGGCACCGCTACCTACAGCGGTTTCCATCCGGGCTTCTACATCTTCGGCAGAACAAAGGTAATGGTGAAATAAGCAAACGAAAATGAATCCAGAAACGAAATGTAGATTCATCAGAAACCGAAAAGAGGGTGTGTCATTGGAATGACACACCCTCTACCATTATCATTAAAACCTAAAAACCAAATCTTTTTTACTTAAAAAAATCTACGAAAAAACCTATTTGTTATCCTATCCTATAAATGTATGTCCAAATTATCTTGGCAAATTGAATGCCTTGGTCATCTCAGCCATCTCTTCCTGGCTCATGCCATCAGGCTCGAATCCCATGCATTTTGAATCGATATAGATCTTGGCACTCTTTGAGAGCACGTCAATCTGGTCGAAGGCATCCATCACGTCCAGGCCCTTGGCAAAGACACCATGCTTCTCCCACATCACTACATCATAGTCTTCCAACTCCTTCAAAGTCTCCTCAGCAAGCTTCAAGCTGCCAGGCAACTGATAAGGAACGATGCCCAGACCGAGCGGACAGAAAGCCTTGGTCTCTGGAATCATGCTCCAGAGCAGGTTGCTCAATACGTCCTTGCCCATGAACTTCTTGTTGTGGCTCATGGCGATAAGCTCGATAGGGTGAGTATGAACGGTAGCCTTATAGTTGGAACCCTTCTCGATGAGACGGGCATGAACGCTCAGGTGACTAGGCAACTCAGAGGTTGGCATCACAGGATTGTCGGCGATGATAACATAGCTGGCGCAATCGTCGAGGATACGGATGATAGAACCGTTCTCCATAGGCCAGCGAGCCAAGTCGCGCATACGCTTACCTGTACCCTTGCAGAAGAAGTAGCAGCCCTTCAATGCTGGCAAAGCTGTACCAATCTGCTTCACTTCGCTGATAGCTGGCAAAGCCTTGATTTCGTCATCAACCAAGTCTGTTACGTTTACGGTGATGTTACCACCATTACGCTCAGCCCAACCATTCTGCCAGAGGTATCCGGCAACTTCTGCAATCTTCTCGACCTCCTTTTTCAAGGCAGGACGACCTTCTAAAACACTATTCATATTATTATTGTTATTAGCTTGTTTAAAATTCTGCTGCAAAAGTACTCATTTCGCCCCATACCCAACCTATTGTTTTGATATTTGGTCTATGACATTTGGCATAACATTTTCCAAAGAGTCCCCAAAAGGGCTCCCAAAAGCCCCCAAAGACACCCCCTAAAACAGAAGGCGGCTCCTTACATCACGCAAGAAAACCGCCTTTCCGTTCTATATCCAATAGAGCATCATACTCTATTATTTAGAGAGACATACTCTTTTTCAGAGTAGAGATTTATGTACTTATTTTACTTCTTTCTTCTCAGAGGTTGCATTCTTCTGAAGAGAGAAATTTACAGGAAGGGCATATTTTACGTTCACAGGTTTACCTAACTGTGTACCAGGAGTCCACTTAGGCATCGCCCTCACGACTCTCAAAGCCTCAGCATCCAGTTCTGGATCTATAGATTTGGCTATCTTGGCATGCGTAACGCTACCATCCTTCCGGACGGTAAAGGTTACGATTACACGGCCCTGCTTTTTATACTTGGCGGCAGTAGCCGGGTATTTGATGTTTGCAGCCAGATACTTCATCATCACTTTCTGTCCACCCGGGAATTGCGGCATCGTCTCCGGTATACAATCCCAATATGTTTTCTTCTTGGTTGTATCGGCTTGAGCCTTGTTTTTCACCTTCACTTCTGCATTCTGCTTTGCCTGTTCTACAGCTTTAGCTTCTTCCGCTTTTACTTCCTCAGCTGCTTTTGCTACTTCAGCTGCCTTTGCTTCTTCTGCTTTAGCAACTTCTGCTTTAGCTTCTGCAACCTTGTCTGCTTCTTCAGTCTTTGCTTCATCAGCTTTTGTCAATTCAGCTTTTGCAGCCTTCTCAGCATCCATTTCTTCAGACTCAGCTGGGTTCATCACCTCGATGGCTTCCTTTGCCATCGGATTCGCCACAGCCACATCAGTATTCAAAGCCTGCTCAGCCTTCTGCTGAACCTCAGCCACTTCTGGAATCTGCTCGCCAATCTCACGAGCCACACTCTCGATGTTGCTCACCATGAGCAACGCTCCTGCCAAAGGTGCGAAAAGGAGGTACTTCGCCTTGCCTATTTCACTTGTTCTACGTTTGTTCATCATTTTAATTCTTTTTTTTAAGAGGTAATAAATTAAAATTATTAGCAATCTGAGCCGAATCCTTCGGCTGTCGATATGCCAAACCTAGAAGGTGATACTGATAGGATTTGCGCGCGTTGCCATCAGATAAAACACTTTCATCGGCTAAATATTCCAAATTCATTCTTACTTCCTGCTTCATCAGCCAGGCAAACGGATTAAACCAGCAGGCGATGGAGAAAAGCTCAGAGAAGAGGGTATCCAGGGAATGGAGACCCGAAACATGGGTGCATTCATGAACCATCACCTCGTGCAACTGCTTGCCATCCAGGGTAGATGGATACATGAATATCCAGCGGAAGAAGGAGAACGGACTCCCTTCGCCCTTGAGCAGATGCACCGTGATGCCTTCCACCTCCTGCTTCCGGGAAATAACCGCAAGGCGGATGATGCTGAAGAGCTGCCATACCATTCGAAGCGAAAGAACAGCTACTCCTACCCAATAGATGCCCAGCAGCATATCCATCCAGGTTATGCCGGAAGCCTGAGCCTTTACAACCACCACGGGATAAAACGTATCGGCATATACATTTGCCATACTCACCATCGTAGGCGTCTCGCGCACCCAATATTCCAGATTGAATGCCGGAACCATCAGGGCGACGGCATAGATGAGCCAGAGGGTCAGGCGGCGAAGACCAAAGAAGGTATCGCGGCTCACCGTGAGGCGATAAAAGCCATAAAGCAGCATCAGTGCTACATTTATTTTTATAAGATATATTGCCATACAGTTTCTTTTTTTTTGTTTGAAATGAACTTATTGGTTATTCTTCCGAGCTCTCGATTTCGCGGATGATATCCTTGAGTTCCTCGGGACTGATTTTCTCATCCTTGGCAAAGAAGGAAACCATTTCCTTGAAGGAATTCTTGAAATAATCATGAACGAAACCCGAAAGGAATTTCCGTTTATAATCGCTCTCGGCAATGGCTGGCGAATAGACATACCCCTTGCCATCCCGCTCTGCCTTGACATAATTCTTACGCTTCAGATTGTTCACAATCGATGCTACTGTAGTATAAGGTGGACGAGGCTCCGGCAACAATTCCATGATCTGCTTCACGGCACATCGCCCCAACTGCCATATTCGGAGCATGATATCTTCTTCCTGATTCGTCAATTTTTCCATTTTCCTATCTTATTTTTTTAATTTCAACATTCTTGTTTCCAAATCACGCTGCAAATCTACGAAAAATTCGTAACACAACAAGAAAATATGCGTTAAAAAACATAAAACAAGCTATATTTTAACATTTTACGAACATTTCGTAGAAGAAACAAGTTACAAAAGTATTAATAATTTTCTGCCCTACAGCTATGAGTATCCATACTCACGTACATGAGCATCCATACCCGTGTACATGAGTACCCGTACCCACGTACATGAGTAAGCATAACCGAAACGATGAACAAATGTGACCGATGTCGTCGGGCAACTTTACCCAAGGCTTCGGGCAAAGTTGGGCAAGGCTTCGGGGTGAAAAAGGCGTGGCAATACGTTAAAAAAGGCGTGGCAATACGTGGCATTAGGTGGCAACAAAAACAGTGCTTATTGCCACGCATTAGTCACTTATAATCAATCAGTTAAATACATTGGTGATATATGTGGCAATAAAAACAGGAAAACTTTTTCGGTTTTTATGATTTCAGTAGACACTTTTTTACTTTAAAAACTAGAAAGGTAGACACTTTCAATTTTATAAAACGGAAATAGTAGAAACTATCTATTTTATAAAATGGAAAAAGTAGAAACTATCTATTTTATAAAATGGAAAAAGTAGAAACTCGAACAAAAAAACATGAAATCGTACAAAAATCCACAAGAAATATACATTCATTTCGTAACTTTGCACCAAAATTAGAATAATAACGCAACAAAACAATCAAAACAAAATTAGAATGAGAAAAAGACTATTTCTGCTTCTACTCGCTTTCATCTCGCTCTGCCAGATGTATGCAGTAGAAAGAACAAAGCTCAATTTTAATGGAGGATGGTTGCTCAAGGTGGGCGACTTCCAGGGAGCAGAACAGGCAAACTACCCAGATGCCGGTTGGAAACAGATTACGCTGCCTCGTGCTTTCAACGAGAAAGAGGCATTCAAGGTTTCCATCGAACACCACAGCGACACCATCATGTGGTATCGTAAGCACTTCCATATTCAGGAAGTGGGCGACCGCAAGTATTTCATCGAGTTCGAAGGCGTGCGCTTCGGTGCCGACATCTGGCTCAATGGCAAGAAAGTGGGATATACCGAGAATGGTGTGATGGCTAGCGGCTTCGACCTGACACCTTACGTGATAAAAGGTGAGAACGTCATCGCCGTACGCGTGGATAACTCCTGGAACTATCGTGAACGCACCAGCGGTCAGCGCTTCCAGTGGAACGACAAGAACTTCAATGCCAACTATGGCGGTATTCCGAAGAACGTATTCCTCCACGTCACCGACAAGCTCTACCAGACCCTTCCGCTTTATAATAATCTCAAGACCACAGGTATCTATATCTATGGCAGCAACTATGATATTGCAGGCAAGAAGGTAACGGTGAATGCTGAATCGCAGGTAAGAAATGAGGATTCCATGCCTCGCTCTTTCCGCTTCTTCGCCAAGATTCTGGATGCAGACGGCAAGGAAGTGGGTCATTTTGATGGCGAGAGATACACCTTGAAGCCAGGTGAAACCCAGACCGTAAAGGTGAGCGGACTCCTGAACAACGCCCACTTCTGGAGTTGGGGATATGGTTATCTCTACACCGTGAAGACCCTCTTGAAGGCAGATGACGGCAGCAAGATAGATGATGTAGTAACCAAAACCGGTTTCCGCAAGACCCAATTTGGCGAAGGCAAGTTCTATCTCAACGACCGTGCCATCATGATGCACGGCTATGCACAGCGCACCTCCAACGAGTGGCCTGGCGTGGGCATGAGCGTTCCTGCCTGGCTGAGCGACTACAGCAACAAGCTGATGGTGGAATCGGGCGGTAACCTGGTTCGCTGGATGCACGTCTGCCCTTGGAA
>CAKPWR010000036.1 GCA_934196725.1 uncultured Prevotella sp. | reverse complement strand
CGTAACCAAAAATCTTACGTTACTCATCAGTAACTCACTATAAATCAGAGCGTTCAAATTCAATTCGTAACCTTCCTTATTCTTCCGAACCTCAACATTCACCATTTGGGGTATAGGTTACGGATAGGTAACGTTCCTCTGTCTCATCTTGTCGTATTCCCGTCTTCGTCTGTCCTCGCCACTTTTAACCAAAATGAGGAAAGTAACTGATAACCAGTAAACTTTCCTCATTCTTCTCTCAAACACTTTTTATATGTACTTTCAAGGTCGGAAACACTTCGTTTCACCCTGTGAAACGAACCGACACGTCGCAATCCTGCTTCCGCCCCATCGGCAAAAAACAAAGCTTTTGCCCTTACAGGGCGACAGGTTTGCGTCCATAATTACCCAGGGCGATGCCCTGGGCTAGGAGCTTCTGCCCCTTCAGGGCGTGTGGGGCTAAACTAGTGAAAGTTCAGGGTTTTGCTTTACTCATAAATGAATTCGGTTACTTCTGCATAATGATTAGCAGAAAAACGTGAGGGATAACCCCAAATCGTGAGGGATAGCGTGATGGCTTTTGTAAACATTTCATCAATCTATCACGCTCAACAAAAGAGATAATAACCTCATTATCAGATAATTAAAGTTTCAAGAAACGGGAAACGTGATGGATGTGAGGGATAAAACAGATTTTAAACTAAAAAATAACACGGACAATTTGAATTTGCCCGTGTTATTTTTTTCTTCTTATTTTAAAAACACCCCGTATAACGGCATGTTGGTGATATTAGCCTGCTGACGATAAGGCAACATAGAATAACGGATGGCCGAAATATCCGGATGCTCCATCAGATAATGATGAAGAGAAGTAGCCTTGACGCTTGTACCCCCTTTTACCTCAATAGGCAATAAGGCACCATCACGCTGAATCAGGAAATCCATTTCCATACGAGAGGTATCGGAACTGTAATAATAGATATGCTGCAATCCGGATGCAAGCAACTGCTGCAACACATACTGTTCCGTAAAAGCTCCTTTATATTCAGTAAATACCGTATCACCCAAAAGAACCTCCTTGGCAGGCGTATCAGCCATGGCGCCCATCAACCCGCAATCGCATAAATAGAGCTTAAAAGCCGATAAATCTTCATAAAACTTCAGAGGTAACTCCGGCTTTGATACCTTTGTTATCTTATACACTAATCCAGCATCCACCAGCCACTGGATGGCAAGTTCAAATTCCTTGGCTCTACCACCCTTCTTCAACACTCCATAGACAAACTTTTTGTTCTCCTTCGACAACTGCCCCAGAATGGATTGCCAAACCATATCAATTCGGGGCACTTCCTGTGATGGAGCATGCTTGGAGAAATCACTGGCACAGTTGGAAAGAATCTCGTTCTGCAGGCTGCGCACCTGATTGAGCAACTTATTTTCAGCAAAAGCCTTTACCACTTCGGGCATGCCACCTACATAATAATATTGTCGCAGCAAGTCCTTCAGTTTTTCGTGAAAAGCATTCATCAGTTCATAATCATGGCTGTGCATCAGCTTCAGCAACTGCTCCTCTCCCATCGCCATGAGGAATTCCTCGAAATCCATCGGAAAGAGACGCAAGGTCTGCACCTTGCCTACAGGAAACGAGACTCCTGCATGCAAAGCTACTCCCAGCAGAGAACCAGCTACTACAATATGATATTCCGGAGCATCTTCACAGAAATATTTCAAAGCCTCTAAAGCCTGCGGGAATGCCTGCACTTCATCCAGACAAATAAGAGTTTTGCCTGGAATAATATCTACCCCAGTCAAAGCACTTAAGCCCTGAATGATTCTGGCAACATTGAAATCGCCCGAATAGATGGCTTGCAGGTTTACATTTCTATCGCAACTTACGTAAGCCAGACTATCAAATTCCCGCCTACCGAATTCCTTAAGGATATAAGTCTTTCCACATTGTCTTACACCATTAAGAATCAATGGCTTGCGATGCTCCTGACTCTTCCATTCCAGAAGCTGTTCATATACCTTTCTCTTCATACCTTTACACTTTTAGACACATAAAAACGCCAGAACGATACACTTTTCGACACATGAAACCATGCTATCATTACACTTTCTGACACATAAAACCAAAATTCCGCTGTCTTTTCCGAGATTCATTAAGACTATTTAACCTGGCAACTTTAAATGAGGGTGTGTCATTATTCATCGGATTAGACGGAAAGCGTAATCCGGTGAAGAAAATCGATAAAAAAAAGAGGGTGATCATGTATTTATGACACACCCTCTTCTTCTGTATATCTTAGAAATCTTTTTCCTTATAAATCACATTGTTAGCCCCACTCGTAATCTTCAGAGCCTCAGGATGTTCCTCAATAAAACTGTTGATGTGGCGAACCCGCTTCTCTTCGAGAATCTCATCGATGGCGATGAGGATACCGGTCTCCTCTACATCACCAAAGCCATAGTTGATGGCGGTACCGAAAAGCTTCATCGTAGGGCTCAGACTCATGTAGGCATTAACAAGAGGCGGGATATTATAACCCAACTTGCGAACCTCCCGGTTCAGGATGCGATAGTCTGCCTTGAAGTCATCTTCCGTAAAGATGGCGGCAAGCTCGCTCTCTGGAGTCTCCAACTTCAATGGCTTCATAGGAATGACGAGGTTCTCCTTGTCATCGAAGTGCTTCTTCAGGAAATAGAGAATCATGTCGCGGCCGCGACGGATGTAAGATGGATACATCGTCATCTTGCCGAAGAAATACTTCACTTCCGGATAGAGAACCGTCAAGGCGCCCAAACCATCCCACAGATTATCAAGTGCAAAGATGCTCTTGGTGTTGGTGCGCACATTCTGATATTCCAATGATACGAACGAACGGCCCAACTCTACCGTATAAGGCATATATTCCTTCAGGAACTTGTCTGAGAAATGGAACATGTGACTGGTGGCAAGCTTAGGCTGCCCCTTCTCGTCGAGCTGCCAGTCTTTACCCAGGAGATAACGGTAACCACCGATAATCTCATCAGCCTCCGGATTCCAAACGATGAGCTGCTTGTAGCAGTTGTCACCAAAATCGAATTCATCAAGGTCCATCGACTTACCAGTACCACCTCCCGCTTCACGGAAAGCGATTTCACGCAAACGTCCAATCTCTTTCAAGACATTAGGCGAATCATTGGCTGTCACAATGTAAATCTCATTGTGGCTCTTGTTTGTCATTCGAAGTTGCTTTTCTGGAGTCAGTTCGCTCTTAAGCAGCTCCTTATCAATCGGTTGGATGATTTCTTCTTCCATACTACTCTTCTCTATATATTCTATATAATTACGATGTGATTTCTACAATTTTCTACTTGATACTACTAACCTTACAGTTTATAAACACTATCCTTCACATACTGCGCCCACTCGGTAACCGACTTGCTGTGGTCGAAAGTCTGCCATGGAATCGGCTTGCCAATCGCAATACGGAAATGCTTGCCCACGTTCTTATACATCTCGTCTACCAGGAAGAGCATGGCGAGATTGAACGGCAGATGCTTGTCGCTGAAACGGGCTATGCGATAGAACCGCTCAGAGTTGCGCCCGCCAAAATGGATAGGCACAACATCACGATGATACTCCACACTCTTGGAGATGAACGTCTTTTTCCAAGGCAGATCACGGATGGATCCGTCTTCCTGCTTGCGGCTGTTCAAGCCGGCAGGGAACATCAGCATGTGGCAATCGCTCTGGAAACCAGCCTCTACCATGCGAGGGAAGTCGCGGCTCTGTCGGCCGGTCTTGTTGATTCCGATGCTGACAGGCTTCAAGCCTGGGAGATTGAGCAGGAGGTCATTGACCAGATAACGGAACTTGCCGTCATAATGCTGTCCGATGATGGAACCGAGGCATACTCCGTCCTGTCCTCCCAACGGATGATTGGAAACGAAGGTATAGAGCTTGCCGTCATTCTTGTCGGGCAAGTTTTCCAGTCCCACGATTTCCACATCCATCTTCAGATAACGCACGCATTCGGTGAGCCATTCCGTTCCCGAAAGGTTACGACTTTCCCACAAGAACTTGTTGACCTCGTCCTCGTGAACAATCTTCTTGAGCCAGGAAACGAGGAATCGCGGAACGTATTTTGCCTTGCTTCCCATCTTGCTCTTCAGTATCTTATCTATGTCTATCGTTTTCTCTATAGAAATGCTCATGTCAAGTAAACTTATATAAGTAGGTGCAAAAATAACTCAACTTTTTCAAATACGTGCCATTTTTTGCGAAAATTTATCAAAAACAAGCAAATTTGCTACTTTTTGGGTTCCTAAGGAGAGAAATCCGGGCATTTTCAGCCGTTTTAGTGCATCCAATCCAGGTTCATCCCGAGAAGGCAAAATTTGACTAAAAGCAAGTTTTTTATCCCCTTTAATAAAATTTGTAGGTTAAAATAGAGTGTATGTGGGGAATTTTGTGTACCTTTGAACCCGATTTTACATTAAATATGTACATGTGCGTAATAAATAAGGAAATATGATAAAGACAGCAGAAACATACCACGTACCAGTGCTCCTCAAGGAGAGCGTTGACGGGTTGAATATTCAGCCCGGCGGAATCTATGTAGACGTAACCTTCGGCGGAGGCGGACACTCCCGTGAAATCCTATTGCGACTCAGCGAGGGAGCCCATCTCTACAGCTTCGACCAAGATGCCGATGCTGAGCGCAACGTGGTAGCCAACCCCAACTTTACCTTCGTATGTTCCAACTTCAGATATCTGAAGAACTGGATGCGCTATTACGGAGTAGACGGGCTGGACGGACTCCTGGCAGACCTCGGAGTGTCAAGTCACCACTTCGATGACGAGAGCCGTGGTTTCTCTTTCCGCTTCGATTCCCCTTTAGACATGCGCATGAACAAGCGTGCCGGCAAAACCGCTGCCGACATCGTCAACGAATATGACGAAGCAGCCCTTGCCGACCTCTTCTATCTCTACGGAGAGCTGAAGAACGCACGCCGCATCGCAGCTGCCCTGGTCAAGGCAAGAGCAGCGCAGAAGATAGAGACCACAAAGGACTTCATGGCTGCCGTGGAACCACTCTTCAAGAGAGAGCGTGAAAAGAAAGACATGGCTAAGCTCTTCCAGGCACTACGCATCGAGGTGAACCACGAGATGGACGCCCTGAAGGAAATGCTACGTTCTGCTACCGAACTGCTGAAACCAGGCGGAAGACTCTCTGTCATCACCTACCACTCGCTGGAAGACCGCATCGTGAAGAACATGATGAAGGCGGGAAACCCGGAGGGCAAGGTGGAACAGGACTTCTTCGGAAGAATAGAAACTCCTTTCAAGCTCATCAACAACAAGGTAATCATACCTGACAACGAGGAGCAGGAAAGAAACCCAAGAAGCAGAAGTGCCAAACTTAGAATTGCAGAAAAGAAATGAGTAACGAAGTAAACAAGGATATTGATATAGAACAGAAAGCAGACAATGCCAAGGTGGAAGAACCGCTGGAGTCACTCAAGGAGGCGATTGTAAAACAGGCCATCGAAGAAGAGGAATCCGGCTCTTCCAACTTTACGCTGCGCAAGATTCTGGGTGGCGACATCCTGACCACCCAGATTATCCGCCGGCAGATATGGCTCGTCATACTCGTCGTGTTCTTCATCATCATCTATATCTCTAACCGATATAGTATCCAGAATGATATCATCGAGTTAGACAAGCTACAGACAGAGCTGCAGGAGACCAAGTATAAAGCCTTGTCAGCCAGCAGCCAGATAACAGAGAAAAGCCGCGAGAGCAATGTACTCGACATGCTGAAGACCAACAAGGACAGTACCTTGCACATTGCGAGCCAACCTCCATACATTATTAACGTTCCAGAAGAATGAGTAAATTCGACCATAAGAAAGTAATGCCCCGATTCAGCGCCATCGCCATCGTGATGTCACTCCTGGCGCTGGCTGTCGTCACAAAGTCGTTCTACATCATGACTGCCAAGCGCGACTACTGGCTGAAAGTGGCTGAACGTCAGAAGAAAGACTCTGTGACCGTGAAGCCAAACCGAGGCAACATATTAAGCTGCACAGGACAGTTGATGGCTAGTTCATTGCCTGAATTCAAGGTATTCATGGACTTCAAGGCTCTGAAGATAGCCAACAACGACTCACTTTGGGATGCCAAGCAGGACTCCATCTGCCTCTGTCTCCACAAAATCTTTCCGGAGAGGAGCATAGAAGAGTTCAAGCGCAATCTCATAGAAGGACGTGCCAAGGGAAGCCGCCACTGGCCTGTATACGAAAAGCGTGTTGACTACAATACATTCACAGAGATAAAAGCCATTCCTGTATTTCGCCTGAAATCCAACAAGGGAGGCTTCCACTGGGAAGAGTTCAATGCCCGAACACGCACCTACGGCTCTTTAGCCGGCCGTACCATCGGTGCCATGTTTGGTGCCAAGGATACGGCGAGATTCGGACTGGAGTTGTCTTACGACTCCATCCTCCGAGGAACCAACGGTATCGTTCACCGCAGAAAGGTACGCGATAAGTTCCTGAACATCACCGACACTCCTCCTATCGACGGTGCAGACATCGTGACAACCATCGACGTGAGCATGCAGGACCTGGCGGAACGCTCGCTGATAGAAGAGTTGAAGGAAATCAACGCCAACGTGGGTGTAGCCATCGTGATGGATGTACCTACGGGCGACATCAAGGCTATCGTGAACATGGAAAAATGTTTCGACGGCGAATATAGAGAGATCCACAACCATGCCGTAAGCGACCTTCTGGAACCAGGTTCGGTTTTCAAGCCTGCCTCTATCCTCGTGGCGCTTGACGACGGAGTGGTTGACACCACTTACCGTGTAGAAACAGCAGGAGGTGTATGGCCAATGTACGGCAGAGACATGAAGGACCACAACTGGCGCAAGGGTGGATACGGAATGCTTACCCTGGCACAGACCCTGTGGTACAGTTCCAACATCGGTGTGAGCCGCATCGTTGATGACCATTACAGGAACCATCCGGAGAAATTCGTGAAGGGAATCTACCGTACGGGTCTGCATGACGACCTGAAGATACCACTGGTGGGAGCCACTTCTGCAAGAATCAGAATGCCGCACAGGAACAGTCACGGACAATACGACAACTGGGCGAAGACCACTTTGCCGTGGATGAGTATCGGATATGAGACACAGGTGCCACCTATCTCTACCCTCACCTTCTACAACACCATCGCCAACAATGGCAAGATGATGCGTCCACGATTTGTGAGCAAGGTGGTAAAGAACGGAGAAACCATCATGGAATTTCCACCGGAGGTGATGCGTCCGCAGATAGCCAAGGAGAAAAGCATCAAGGAACTGCAGACTATCCTGGAACAGGTAGTAAGCGTGGGCCTCGGAAGAAAGGCAGGATCGCCTAACTTCAAGGTAGCCGGCAAGACGGGTACGGCACAGGTTTCGAAGGGAGCCGGTGGTTACAAGGCTGGCGGAACCAACTATCTGGTAAGTTTCGCAGGATATTTCCCAGCCGACAATCCTCGCTACAGCTGCATCGTCTGCATCCAGAAATCAGGTCTTCCTGCATCAGGAGGCAGCATGAGCGGTAAGGTGTTCCACGACATCGCAGAAGGTATCATGGCGCAGAGCCTGAAACTCGACGTGAAAGATGCCAAAGACTCTGCATCCGTATTCGTACCAGACGTAAAGGACGGCAATATCCTGGCTGCCGACTATGTCCTGACCCATCTGGGCATCAAGACCAACGTAAACTGGTCGGGCAGTTATGCCAACGGCAATCCTATATGGGGCAGAACCGAACACGCAGGCAGCCGGAGCATACGAATGATCAAAGAAAAGCAGTATAGCAGGAAAGCTGTACCTGACGTAAGTGATATGGGAGCCAGAGACGCCATCTTCATGATGGAAAGCCGAGGCATCAAAACCAAGATATATGGCAGAGGCAAGGTTATCAAACAGTCTCTTGAACCAGGATTACCGGTGAAGAAAGGTATGGTTTGCGCCATTTATCTGGAATAAGAAACTGGAGAACATGGCTGCACCATCCAGGTGCGGCTCTGCTCTATTATATATAATAAGGTGTAATAAAATAAAAAACATAATATGAAGTTACAAGAATTGCTCAAAAACATCCAGCCGGTTCAGATTATCGGAGATGCTGAAGTAGAGGTGTCGGGCATTAACATCGACTCTCGAAAGATTAAGGAAGGTCACCTGTTTGTTGCCATGAAAGGTACACAGGTAGATGGACACAAGTTTATTCCTAAGGCGATAGAGCTCGGTGCAAAATCGGTATTGTGCGAGGATATGCCTGAGGACAAGACAGAGGGTGTAACTTACATTCAGGTAGAATCTACCGAAGACGCTGTAGGAAAAGTAGCTACACTCTTCTATGGCGACCCATCTAGAAAATTGAAATTGGTTGGCGTTACTGGTACCAATGGAAAGACTACCATCGCCACCTTATTATATAATATGTTCCGCAAGTTCGGACACAAGTGTGGTTTGCTCTCTACCGTATGCAACTACATCGAAGACGAGGCTATCCCTGCGGACCATACTACCCCAGACCCTATCGAGCTGAACTATCTGCTCAGCAGAATGGTAGAGGCTGGCTGCGAATATGCATTCATGGAATGTTCCTCTCACGCCATCGCCCAGAAGCGTATCGGCGGTCTTCAGTTTGCCGGTGGTCTGTTCACCAACCTGACCCGTGACCACCTGGATTATCACAAGACCTTCGAAAACTACCGCAACGCCAAGAAGGCATTCTTCGACGGTCTGCCTAAAACTGCCTTCGCCATCACCAATGCGGATGACAAGAACGGCATGATCATGGTGCAGAACACCAAGGCAACCGTGAAGACCTACTCTACCCGCTCTATGGCAGACTTCAAGGCAAGAATCCTGGAGTGCCACTTCGGCGGCATGTACCTGGAGGTAGACGGCAGAGAGGTTGGCGTGCAGTTTATCGGTAAGTTCAACGTGAGCAACCTGCTCGCCGTATACGGTGCAGCCATCATGCTCGGCAAAAAGCCTGAGGATGTACTCGTAGTGATGAGCACCCTTCACAGCGTGAACGGACGCCTGGAACCTATCCAGTCACCAGAAGGCTATACAGCCATCGTTGACTATGCACATACACCAGATGCATTGGAGAACGTATTGAATGCCATCCACGAGGTGCTCGACGGCAAGGGCGGCGAAGTAATCACCGTATGCGGTGCCGGCGGCAACCGTGACAAGGGCAAGCGCCCATTGATGGCACAAGAGGCTGTAAAGCAGAGCGATAAGGTAATCATCACCAGCGACAATCCTCGTTTTGAAGAGCCACAGGATATCATCAATGACATGCTGGCTGGTCTCAATGCCCAGCAGATGAAGAAGGTAATCAGCATCGTAGACCGCAAGGAAGCCATCCGCACAGCCTGCATGATGGCAAAGAAGGGCGATGTAATCCTCGTTGCCGGCAAGGGACATGAAGACTATCAGGAGATCAAGGGCGTGAAGCACCACTTTGACGACAAGGAAGTGATTCGCGATATCTTCGGTATCAACAAGTAGTAACATCATCAATTAGAAAAAAGAGAAAAGAACAATGTTATACTATCTTTTTAGATTTCTGGAACAGTGGGGCATCTCAGGTTCTCACATGTGGGGTTACATCTCATTCCGTGCCCTACTCGCACTGATATTGTCACTGATTATTTCTGCCTGGTTCGGAGAGAAATTCATCAAGTTTCTCAAAAGCAAGCAGATTACAGAGACTCAGCGTGACGCCAGCATCGACCCGTTCGGTGTGAAAAAAATCGGCGTACCTTCCATGGGTGGTGTCATCATCATCCTGGCTATTCTCGTACCGGTATTGCTGCTCGGAAGATTGCGCAACATCTACCTTATCCTGATGATTATCACCACCGTATGGCTCGGTTTCCTCGGTGGTATGGACGACTTCATCAAGATCTTCAAGCGCGACAAGGAGGGCTTGAAGGGTAAATATAAGATTGTTGGTCAGATAGGTATCGGACTCATCGTGGGTCTGGTGCTCTGGGCTTCGCCTGACGTAAAGATGAATGAGAACCTCTCCATCGAGCGACAGGGACAGGAGACGGTAGTGAAGCATCGTACGGAAGCGAGAAAATCGCTGAAAACCACGATTCCATTCGTCAAGGGACACAACCTGGACTATTCCAGCATTACCAGCTTCTGCGGCGAGCATAAGGTGGCTGCGGGCTGGATTCTCTTCGTCATCATGACCATCTTCGTAGTGACCGCAGTTTCAAACGGTGCCAACCTCAACGATGGTATGGACGGAATGTGCGCCGGCAACTCTGCCATCATAGGTGTGGCACTAGGCATACTGGCGTATGTGTCTTCACACATCGAGTTTGCCGCCTACCTCAACATCATGTATATCCCTGGTTCTGAGGAGCTGGTGGTATTCTTCTGTGCATTTATCGGAGCCCTCATCGGATTCCTTTGGTACAATGCCTACCCTGCCCAGGTATTCATGGGCGATACCGGTTCATTGACCATCGGCGGTATCATCGCCGTGGGCGCCATCATCATCCACAAGGAGTTGATGTTGCCTATTCTCTGCGGTATCTTCTTCGTAGAAAGCCTCAGCGTCATGATGCAGGTTTATTACTTCAAGCTGGGTAAGCGCAGGGGCATCAAGCAGCGCATCTTCAAGCGCACTCCTATCCATGACAACTTCCGTACACAGGACAGCCAGCTGGACCCTGAGTGCAAGTACTTATGGAAGAAGCCTCGCAACTGCTACCACGAGTCAAAGATTACCATCCGTTTCTGGATTGTGACCATCATTCTGGCGGCATTGACCATCATCACATTGAAGATTAGATAATAAACAGGCTCGTAGCAGCCTGAACAGATAAAAACAAAAACAATGAGTAAAATTGTAATTTTAGGAGCTGGCGAAAGCGGAGCAGGTGCTGCCGTGCTGGCCAAGAAAGAGGGATTCGAGGTCTTTGTATCTGATATGTCTAAGATCAAGGACAACTACAAGAAGTTGATGGACGACCACAATATCGAGTGGGAAGAGGGTCATCACACTGAAGAGAAAATCTTAGATGCCGATGAGGTCATCAAGAGTCCGGGTATTCCTAAGGAAGCACCTATGATTCAGAAACTGATGGCTAAGGGCACTCCTATCATCAGCGAAATAGAGTTTGCCGGTCGTTATACCGACGCCAAGATGATCTGCATCACGGGCAGCAACGGTAAGACTACCACAACATCTCTGATATATCACATCATCAAATCGGCTGGCTATGATGTAGGCTTGGCTGGCAACATCGGAAAGAGTCTGGCACTTCAGGTGGCAGAGACTCCTCACAAGTATTATGTCATAGAGCTGAGCAGTTTCCAGCTCGACAACATGTATGAGTTCCGTGCCAACGTGGCAATCCTGCTCAACATCACTCCAGACCATCTGGACCGCTATGAGTTCAAGATGCAGAACTATACCGACGCCAAGATGCGCATCACACAGAACCAGACAGAGGAAGACAGCTTCATCTTCTGGAACGACGACCCTATCGTGAAGAAGGAATTGGAGAAGTATGACCTCAAGTCACACCTCTGCCCATTCTCAGAATTCAACGAGGAAGGGTGCGTGGGCTACATCGAGGACGGCAAGTACAAGCTCAACTTCCCATCAGCCTTCGAAATGCCACAGGCTGACATGAGCCTCCGCGGCAAGCACAATATCTACAACAGTCTGGCTGCAGGTCTGGCCTGCAACATCGTGGGCATCGACCATGAAACCCTGCACAAGGGCCTCAGCGATTTCCCTGGCGTAGAGCATCGTCTGGAGAAGGTGGGCAAGTTCCAGGGCGTCTATTATGTAAACGACTCAAAGGCAACCAACGTGGATGCCTGCTGGTATGCGCTAGAGAGCATGACCACCCCTACCATTCTCATCATCGGTGGTAAGGACAAGGGAAATGACTATAACCAGATCAAGGACCTGGTGAAGGAGAAATGCGCAGGTATCGTATACCTGGGAGCTGACAACAAGAAGTTGCACGACAACTTCGACGCACTCGGCATCCCTGTCCGCGACACCCATAGCATGAAAGACTGCGTGGCAGCCTGCCAGGAACTGGCAAAGCCAGGCGATACCGTATTGCTCAGCCCATGCTGCGCCAGCTTCGACCTGTTCAAGAACATGGAAGACCGTGGCGAGCAGTTCAAGGAATTGGCAAGAGCCATCGGAGAATAACTTATTATTTTGCAGGAATTTAGAGATAGGACAATTAGGAAATGAACAATAAAACCATAGGCAACATATTCAAGGGAGACAAGGTAATCTGGATGATATTCTTCTTCCTATGCATGATAAGTATCATAGAGGTATATTCTGCCTCCAGCTCTTTGACATATAAGACCGGCAACTATATGGCACCTGTCATCAGACATATAGGACTGCTGGGACTCGGCTTGCTTACCATGATATGTATGCTCAAGGTGAAGTGTAAGTTCTTCAAGATTGTGACGCCGTTCATGCTAGCCCTATCCTTTATCTTACTCCTCTGGGTGCTCGTGGCAGGTCAGTCTACCAACGGTGCTTCCAGATGGATAAGTCTGGCTGGTATTAATTTCCAGCCATCAGAGATAGCCAAAGGAGCCGTCGTATTAGCCGTAGCTCAGATTCTGAGTGCAATGCAGACAGAACATGGAGCAGAGAAAAGAGCGTTCAAATACATACTGATTGTCTCCAGTGTTTTCGTCGCTCTCATCGGATTGGAAAACCTTTCTACCGCCATGCTGCTATGTTTCACCATCTTATGCATGATGATCATAGGCAGAGTACCGATGCGACAGATAGGCAAGCTGGTGGGAACAGCTCTTATTGCCATCTGTGTTCTCTTTGCCAGCATCATGATAGTCGGTAAAGACAAGGGCGATACGGCTAAGCCGGAAAATTCTCTGACAGAGAAGGTTGCACAAGACGAAAAGGAAGAAACGGGCGTAGTAGACAAGCTGTTCCATAGAGCAGATACCTGGAAGGCGCGTATCGACAAATGGACAAGTTCCAAAACGATTGCACCGGAAGATGTAGACCTGGACAAGGATGCACAGGTGGCACATGCCAACATCGCCATAGCCTCATCCAACATCGCCGGAAACGGACCGGGCAACTCTGTAGAACGAGATTTTCTATCTCAGGCCTACTCTGACTTCATCTATGCCATCATCATCGAAGAAATGGGTATAGAAGGAGCCATCTTTGTGGCTTTGCTCTATATCTTCCTACTGTTCAGAGCAGGAAGAATAGCGAACAGGTGTGAGAATAATTTCCCGGCATTCCTATGCATGGGACTGGCGATACTGCTAGTAATACAGGCTTTGTTCAATATGCTTGTAGCAGTGGGGCTTGCACCGGTAACCGGACAGCCTCTGCCACTTATCAGTCGAGGCGGAACATCCACCGTTATCAACTGTCTATATCTTGGCATCATTCTGAGCATCAGCCGTACTGCAAAAAAGAAAGAAGGGGCTCAAAACATGCCAAATTCAGACAAAATAGCTGTTGCATAAAAAAAAGTATAATTAATTAAGCAAAAAATGCCATTAAATGGATTTTTTTGCTTACCTTTGCGTTGGATTTATGACCTTCGGGTCAGCAAACTAGAATGGATATGAATAATGAACTAAGAATTATCATAAGCGGAGGCGGCACAGGTGGTCATATATTCCCTGCCGTATCCATCGCAAATGCCATCAAGGCGAAACGCCCTGATGCAAAAATTTTGTTTGTAGGAGCACTCGGCAGAATGGAAATGCAGCGTGTTCCTGCCGCAGGTTACGAGATTAAAGGATTGCCTATCTGCGGATTCGACAGAAAGCATCTGCTCAAAAATGTCGCTGTACTCTTCAAGATATGGAAAAGTCAGCACATGGCTAAGAATATCATCAAGAACTTCAAGCCAATGGCGGCTGTAGGAGTGGGTGGCTACGCCAGTGGACCTACTCTCAACGTTTGCGCCAGCAAAGGTATTCCTTGTCTCATTCAGGAACAGAACTCATACGCTGGTGTTACCAATAAGCTTCTGGCAAAGAAGGCTGAAAAGATATGCGTGGCTTACGAAGGAATGGAGCGTTTCTTCCCTGCCGACAAGATTATCATGACAGGTAACCCTGTCAGACAGAATGTACTTGACTCTACCGTCAGCAAGGAAGAGGCTAGAAAGCAATTCGGTCTCGAACCAGAGAAGAAGACCATCCTGCTCGTCGGTGGTAGCCTCGGAGCCAGAACCATCAACGAGAGTATACTTCAGCACCTCGACTTGGTGAAGGAAAGCGGAGTACAGTTTATCTGGCAGACAGGTAAGTACTACAATGCTGCAATCATGGAGCAACTCAAGGGTAAGGAATTGCCAATGCTCAAGGTAACAGACTTCATCAGCGACATGGGCGCAGCTTACAAGGCAGCCGATCTGGTCATCAGCCGTGCCGGTGCCAGCAGCATCAGCGAGTTCTGCCTTATCGGCAAGGCTGTCATCCTGGTCCCAAGCCCTAACGTGGCAGAAGATCACCAGACCAAGAATGCCATGGCATTGGTAAACAAGGATGCTGCTATCTACGTCAAGGACGCAGACGCACCAGAGGTACTGCTGAAGAAAGCCATAGAAACAGTAAAGGACGAAGCCAAGCTTGCTTCACTCTGTGAGAATATTAAGAAATTAGGATTAAAGAACTCTGCCGACGTCATCGCCGACGAAGTCATCAAATTAGCAACAAAGTAATGGAAATCAAAGATATTAAAGCAGTTTATTTTGTAGGAGCAGGTGGCATAGGCATGAGCGCCATCGCAAGATACTTCCTCAACAAGAAGTTGGTAGTAGCAGGATATGACAAGACTCCATCCAATCTGACTCATGAGTTGGAGAAAGAGGGAATGCTCATTCACTACGAGGAAAACGTAGACCTGATTCCTGAAGCTTGCAAGGATGCCAAGACAACATTGGTTATCTATACACCAGCTATTCCTGCAGAGCACAAGGAATTGGTTTTCTTCCATGAGAACAACTTCACCATCGAGAAGCGTGCACAGGTTTTAGGAACATTGACACGCACCCACAAAGGATTGTGCGTAGCTGGTACTCACGGCAAGACATCAACTTCTACCATGTGTGCCCATATCATGCACCAGAGCCACGTTGACTGCAATGCCTTTCTGGGAGGTATCTCAAAGAACTACGGCACCAACTACATTCTCTCCGACAAGAGCGACTACGTAGTAATCGAGGCAGATGAATTCGACCGCAGTTTCCATTGGTTGCGCCCATGGATGAGCGTCATCACATCTACAGACCCAGATCACCTCGACATTTATGGCACCAAGGAGGCTTATCTGGAAAGTTTCCGCCACTATACAGAATTGATTCAGCCAGGCGGTGCTCTTATCATCCACAAGGATCTGGAGATGAAGCAACACGTACAGGACGGCGTCAAGATATATGAATACAGCCAGGACGAAGGCGACTTCCACGCAGAAAACATCAAGATAGAGAATGGAGGAATCACATTCGATTTCATCTCTCCTATCGAAAATGTGACAGGCGTAGAGCTCGGTCAGCCAGTACCAATCAACATCACCAACGGTGTGGCAGCCATGGCTATGGCTCAGTTGAACGGCTGCACTGCCGATGAGCTTCGCAACGGCATGAAGACCTATGGTGGCGTAGACCGTCGCTTCGACTTCAAGATCAAGAACGACAAGCACGTATTCCTATCAGACTATGCACATCATCCAAAGGAGATCTACCAGAGTGCCAAGAGTATTCGTGAGCTTTACAAAGATCGCAAGATTACAGCCATCTTCCAGCCACATCTCTATACCCGCACCCGTGACTTCTACAAGGATTTTGCCAACAGTTTGAGTCTCCTCGACGAAGTGATACTCTGCGATATCTACCCAGCTCGTGAACAGCCAATTCCAGGAGTAACTTCCAAGTTGATTTACGACAACTTGAAGCCTGGTGTAGAAAAGAGCATGATTCACAAGGAAGATGTACTCGACCTGGTAAAGAACAGGGATTTCGATGTACTTGTTGTATTAGGAGCTGGTGACTTAGACAACTACGTACCACAAATCACAGAGATTCTTGAAAAGAAATAAATGCATCCCCATAACATTAGAGAATAAATGCATATCAATTGGAAGAAAATCACAATCATCACACTAGACCTTATCATAGGCACATATCTAGTGTTTGCCTTCACCAAGTTTAACAAACCTGATGAAGCAAACCTGGTATGCACTAAGGTGAACATCAACATACAAGACGAGATGACCAATGGTTTTCTGAATGCGAAGGAAATCAAGAAGCGACTGGAGGCAAACAAGCTCTATCCGCTGGCAAAGCCTCTGACAGACGTGAATGCCAGGAAGATAGAAGAATCTTTGAAGACCAGTCCTTTCGTAAAGACGGCAGAATGCTATAAGACCCAAGAAGGTCTGGTAGATATCTACCTCACCCAACGCATGCCAATCGTAAGAATCAAGAGCATCAACAATGAAGATTATTACATAGACGATCACTATCAGATCATGCCCAACACCAACTATACCAGCGATATCATTATCGCTACCGGGCACATCAACAAGTGGTTTGCCAAAAAATACATCTCATTACTAAGCAAGGCTCTGATGACTAGTGAATTGTGGAGAAACCAGATAGAACAGATAAATGTGCTGCCCGACAGAGGCATTGAACTAGTGCCACGAGTGGGCAACCACATTGTATATCTAGGCTGCTTGCCGGAGACCAATCACATTGACAAGAGAGAAGAAAACATCAATGAATTCGTCAAGAGAAAGATGGATAGGTTGGAAAAATTCTACAAGTATGGCCTCTCACAAGCAGGTTGGAACAAGTACTCATACATAAACATCGAGTTCGACAACCAGATTATTTGCACAAAGCATCACAATAGCTAATTTAAAATTGAAACAGAAAAGATAATATAAGAACTATGCCAAAGGAATTTATTGTAGCTATCGAACTTGGTTCATCCAAGATGACAGGTATAGCAGGTCAGAAGAATTTAGATGGTAGCATCACCGTACTTGCTATCGTCGAGGAGAACTCATCTTCTTGCATCAGAAAGGGAGTCATCTACAACATCGACAAGACCTGCCAGTGCCTAACAAGCATCATCAAGAAATTGAAGAATATCTTGAAGCAAGATATTGCTCAAGTTTATGTGGGCGTAGGAGGACGATCAATACGAAGCATCAAGAATGTTATCGTAAAAGACTTGCCAGGCAACTCCATCATATCTCAGGAAATGATCAACGAAATCATGGACGTAAACCGCAACATGACATACCCTGATCAGGAGATTTTAGATGCAGCGACACAAGAATACAAAATAGATAACCAATTCCAGACAGACCCAGTCGGCATACAGTGCAACCATCTGGAAGGTATCTTCCTGAACATTCTTTGGCGCAAGAATTTCTACAATAACATCAATACATGTTTCGAAAATGCCAACATCCCTATCGCTGAGATGTATCTCGCACCTTTGGCTATGGCAGACAGCGTTCTCAACGACTCTGAAAAACGTGCAGGATGTATGTTGGTAGATTTAGGTGCCGACACAACAACTGTCTCTGTATATTATAAAGGTATCCTCCGTCACTTGTCTGTCATCCCATTGGGTAGCAGCAACATTACAAAGGACCTTACATGCCTGCAGATAGAAGAGACTGATGCTGAAAACATGAAATTGAAATATGCCAAAGCATATACAGACATCAGCAATATAGACCCTACTCTCAACTACCAGATTGATAGAGACCGTTACGTAGAGAGCAAGAAGTTTATCGAAATCGTAGAGGCTCGTGTTGAGGAAATAGTAGAAAATGCCTGGTTCCAGGTTCCTGTTGAGTATTCTGACAAGTTGATGGGCGGTATTATTCTGACTGGTGGTGGCAGCAACATGCCTGAAATCGATAAGGTATTCAAGACACATACCCATATCGAAAAGGTTCGCATTGCTAAATTTGTCAGCCAGACCGTAAATTCAAAAGACCCAAAGATTACCAATCACAACGGTATGATGAATACTGTATTGGGATTGCTGGCTAAGGGTAACATGAATTGTGCTGGCAACGAAATTGGTACAGACCTCTTCACTAATGCAGAGACAACTCCTGTCAACGACCTGCATAAGACACCAAGAAATCCAAACGAAACTGTAGGAACAGGTGTTGTTCTTACCGCTGCAGAAAAACAAAAGGCAGAGGAAGAAGCCAAACGCAAGAAAGAGCAGGAAGAGGAAGAAGCTAGAAAGGCTGCAGAGGAAGAAGCAGCAAAACAAGCTAAAGAAAGAAAAGAGAACAGCCTCCTCCACAAGATGATGAGAGGTATCAAGAGCTTCGTTAGAGACACCATCTCTGAGGAAGAATAAAAGAATGAGTAATATAACAATAATATTAAGATCATACAATTATGCTAGATAATAACAATTCACCACATATTCTCGACTTCGGTGAGCCTGAGAAAGAAAACAGCATCATCAAGGTGATTGGTGTTGGTGGTGGCGGTGGTAACGCTGTAAACCACATGTATCGAGAAGGCATTCACGATGTGAGTTTCGTGCTTTGCAATACAGATAATCAAGCACTCAACGATTCCCCAGTACCTGTACACCTACAGTTAGGTAAGGAAGGACTTGGAGCTGGAAATAAGCCAGCAAAAGCCCGCCAAGCAGCTGAAGAGACACTGGAAGACATCAAGAATATGCTCAACGATGGTACCAAAATGGCATTTATCACTGCCGGAATGGGTGGTGGTACCGGTACCGGTGCTGCTCCTGTCATCGCCAGAGTCAGTAAGGAACTGGGTATTCTTACCGTAGGTATCGTTACCATTCCTTTCCGCTTTGAGGGTCCTAAGAAAATCGATCAGGCTCTTGATGGTGTTGAGGAAATGTCTAAGCATGTAGATGCGTTGCTGGTTATCAACAACGAGCGTCTTCGCCAAATTTATCCAGACCTCGCTGTACTCGATGCATTCGGCAAAGCCGATGATACATTGAGCGTTGCTGCCAAGAGTATCGCAGAAATCATTACCGTTCATGGACTTATCAACCTTGACTTCAACGATGTGAAGACAGTATTGAAGGATGGTGGTGTAGCCATCATGAGTACCGGTTATGGTGAGGGCGAAGGTCGTGTCAAGAAGGCCATCGAAGATGCCTTGAATTCACCATTGCTCAACGATAATGATGTATTCAACTCAAAGAAGATTCTGTTGAGCATTGCTTTTGCCAGCGAAAAGAAGGACAATCCTGGCTTGACAATGGACGAGATGAACGACGTCAACGATTTCATGGAGAAGTTTGGAGACGACTTTGAATTGAAATGGGGATTGGCAATCGACCCAGAATTGGGTAGCAGAGTTAAGGTTACTGTTTTGGCAACAGGATTCGGACTTGAGGATGTAGAAGGCATGAACCGCCATCTCAAGAAACATACAGAAGAAGAATCACGTCGACTTGCTGAGGAAGAAGAAAAGAGAGCCGAAAGAGAAGACAGACGTAAACGCTATTACGGCTCTGACGGTAATACCACTCAGTACAAACGTCATCCTCACATCTTCCTATTCCGTCAGGAGGATCTCGACAACGAAGACGTTATTCTACAGGTAGAAAACACACCTACCTATAAGCGTACACGTCAGACCCTCGAAGAAATCCGAAATATCGCTTCTGGCAATACAGAGCCTAAGGACGATAACAACGGAGATGCAGCAGCAGTACAGGGAGTCATCAGCTTTGCTTAAGTATAACTGTTGACAACTAAGCGAACAGTTCCTTGAGAACAGAAAAACTCTTCATTTCCGGGAAACCGGGAACATGAAGTTTAAAATATTCCAGAATCACCTCTACACATCTGTTTCTTTCCATACGAGACATTGTGTAGAGGTGCATTGTTTTATACTCCAAGCGAAGCAGAGCTACCAGACGCAAAGAATCCTCCTTATTTAAATAATGTACGTGCGTAGGGACATAAGGTACAAAACATCCATCAACCAAATCAAAATAATCACCGCTCATTCCGCTTTCTATATTAGGCGAAAAACCTAAAAAGAAAGTCAGACGAATCATAAAGACAATATGAAAGTTGGCGAAACTCCCTTCCACTCTATCCAGCCATTCAATACTGTCCTGTATAAAGAGATATAGCGAGGCATTGGCTTGCTCATTTTTCGTGGTATAAGACAGCAATTCTGCCAAGAACATGGAAATACCCAATTTATAAGGAGAGAAAGGAATATCCATAAAGGCATAACCTATGGAAGCCTCCTTGATGCGTTGAAGATTAGACTTGGAACGATAATCAAATTCCAATTGCAACAACATCAAGGGTTGAAACAACTGACGCTTCAATCTCCCCTTAGCAGACTTGGGTATACGGACCATAAAAGACAGTCTACCCAACTTTTCTGTGAAAAAATCCACGATAAGTTGAGCATCCCCATACTTGATAGCTTGCAACACGATTGCCCTAGTTTTTACCTCCATTTTTGTGAAACATACTAAAAAACAGGGCAAAATTACAAAAAAAAGCGCATTTAGAGAAAATTTTCGGCAAAAAATTTGCAGGAATCAAATAAAAGTAGTAACTTTGCACCCGCAAAACAGCGATGGTCCCTTCGTCTATCGGTTAGGACGAGAGATTTTCATTCTCTAAAGAGCAGTTCGACTCTGCTAGGGACTACAAACATTTAAGAAATAAAAAAAATAACATAAAGAAGATGGCAAATCACAAATCATCAATCAAGAGAATCCGTCAGGACAAGAAGAAGGCTTTGCACAATAAGTATTATGCAAAGACTATGCGCAATGCTGTCCGCAAGTTGCGCAACATGTCTGACAAGGAAGAGGCTGCAAAGCTCTATCCTACAGTTCAGAAGCTTTTAGACAAGTTGGCTAAGATCAACGTTATCCACGAGAACAAGGCTGCAAACTTGAAGTCTGGTCTTACACAGCACATCGCTAAGTTGGCCTAACTTATAAGTCGAAGCAAAAAGATAAATAAGGCTGCAATCCTTCAAGAAGGGTGGCAGCCTTATTCTTTTTCGTCTCCATCCTAACATTTTCATACTTTACTATCTTTTCAGCACTCATCTTTCCTATCATTTTGTTATCGTAAACACTACGTTTTTCGCACTTTTTCCTGCTATTTCTTACACTTCTCAAAAAACTTCTGTTTTTATATCTTTTTTCGCTATTTTTCACAAAGAAAACCTTCTGTATCTCAGCTTTTTTTAGTATCTTTGCACAGAAATAAGACAATACTAAAATGGCAGATAATCAAAACAACGCAAATAATTACTCTGCGAGTAACATTCAGGTCCTTGAAGGCTTGGAAGCTGTTCGCAAGCGCCCAGCGATGTACATTGGTGACATCTCTGAAAAAGGTCTTCACCACTTGGTCAACGAAACTGTTGACAACTCTATTGATGAAGCAATGGCTGGCTACTGTACAGACATTGAAGTTACCATCAACGAAGACAACTCTATCACTGTAGAAGATAATGGTCGTGGTATCCCAGTGGATATGCACGAGAAACTACATAAATCAGCCCTTGAAGTCGTTATGACCGTGCTCCATGCCGGTGGTAAGTTCGACAAGGGTTCATATAAAGTATCCGGCGGTTTGCATGGTGTGGGTGTAAGTTGTGTAAACGCACTCTCTTCCCACATGATGTCACAGGTTTACCGTGGAGGTAAAATCTACCAGCAGGAATACGAAAAGGGTAAGCCTCTTTATCCAGTCAAGGTAGTAGGTGAAACAGATAAGCGCGGTACACGCCAGCAGTTCTGGCCAGATCCAACCATCTTTACCCACACAGTCTATAGATGGGACATCATTGCTAACCGTATGCGCGAGTTGGCATTCCTCAACGCAGGCATCAAGATTACCTTGAAAGATTTGCGTCCAGACGAAGAAGGCAAGACCAAGGAGGAGGTATTCCATGCCAAGGATGGTTTGAAGGAATTCGTCCGTTACGTAGACCGCCATCGCACTCATCTCTTCGATGATGTTATTTATCTAAAGACAGAGAAGCAAGGTATTCCTATCGAGATTGCTGTGATGTATAACACAGACTATACCGAGAATATCCACTCATACGTCAATAACATCAACACCATTGAGGGTGGTACCCATCTGACTGGTTTCCGCATGGCGTTGACTCGTACTCTGAAGGCTTACGCAGAAGCTGACCCGACCATCTCTAAGCAGATAGAGAAGGCAAAGGTAGAGATTGCACCAGAGGACTTCCGCGAGGGTCTTACAGCCGTTATCTCTATCAAGGTGGCGGAACCTCAGTTTGAGGGACAGACCAAGACCAAGCTCGGCAACAGCGAGGTTCAGGGTGCCGTTCAGCAGGCTGTAAATGAAGCTTTGTCTGATTACCTGGAGGAGCATCCTGATGAGGCTAAGCGTATCTGCGAAAAGGTAGTATTGGCTGCAACAGCACGTATTGCAGCCCGCAAGGCACGTGAAAGCGTACAGCGCAAGAACTTCATGACAGGTGGTGGTCTGCCTGGTAAGCTTGCAGACTGTTCCATGAAGGATCCTAAGGAATGCGAGATTTTCCTTGTCGAGGGTGATTCCGCTGGTGGTTCTGCCAAACAGGGTCGCGACCGTTTCCGTCAGGCTATCCTCCCATTACGTGGTAAGATTCTGAACGTAGAAAAGGTTCAGTGGCATAAAGTATTCGAAGCTGAATCTGTCATGAACATCATCCAGAGTATCGGAGTTCGCTTCGGTGTAGACGGTGAAGACAGCAAGGAAGCAAACACAGACAAGTTGCGTTATGACAAGATTATCATCATGACCGATGCCGACGTCGATGGTTCACACATCGACACATTGATTATGACATTGTTCTATCGCTTCATGCCAAAGGTTATCGAGGAAGGTCACTTGTATATCGCTACTCCACCTCTCTACAAGTGTACTTACCGTAACAAGGTGAGTGAGTATTGCTATACAGAGCAGCAGCGCCAGGCATTCATCGACAAGTATGGCGAGGGTTTGGAAGACAAGAATATCCACACTCAGCGATACAAAGGTTTGGGTGAGATGAACCCAGAGCAGCTTTGGGAAACCACTATGGACCCATCTACCCGCTTGCTCAAGCAGGTAACCATCGACAATGCTGCTCAGGCTGACGAGATTTTCTCTATGCTGATGGGCGATGATGTGGAGCCACGCCGCGAATTCATCGAGCAGAATGCTACATACGCAAATATTGACGCATAAATCATAAAATACAAGACGGGGCTGTGGTATTTTTATAAAAAATGCTACAGCCTCTTTTGTTATTATCGTCAAGCAGACAATAAGAACAAAAACTATTTAAACATTACAAAACAAAACCATCATGAGAAAGCCACTGATCTCTTTCCTACTTCTTGCTGCAGCAGGTAGCATGTATGCTGCCCCAAAAGGCAAAGTTCCACAACTTAAGCTATGGTACAACAAGCCAGCTACAGCTTTCGAAGAATCACTTCCTATCGGTAACGGTAAGCTGGGAGCACTCATCTACGGTGGAGCCAACAACGACTCCATTTACCTCAATGACATTACCCTCTGGACAGGCAAGCCAGTGAACAGGCAAGAAGGTGGGGATGCTTACAAATGGATTCCAAAAATCCGTGAGGCACTCTTCAAGGAAGACTACAAAGCAGCCGACTCCCTGCAATTGCATGTACAAGGACATAACTCAGAGTACTATCAGCCACTCGCTATCATCAACATCAAGGACAGAAACGAAGGAGCATATACACAATACCAACGCCAGTTGAGCCTTGACAGTGCTCTTGCCACTCTCAGCTACACCAGAGATGGCATCAAGTATCAGCGAGAATACTTTGCCTCACATCCGGATAAGATGATAGCTATCCGTCTGACAGCTTCTAAGAAGAAGGCTATCAACTGCGACATCTCGCTCACATCCCTGATTCCACATCAGGTAAAAGCATCAGACAAGCAGCTAACCATTACAGGACATGCAATGGGTAAGCCGGAGAACAGTACACATTTTTGCTCAATTCTCAACATTAAGAATCAGGATGGTACCATTACTCCAACCGACTCAACCTTGCATCTGGAAGGAGTGAGCGAGGCAGTAATCTATTTCGTCAACGAAACCAGCTATAATGGCTTCGACAAACATCCTGTAAAAGAAGGTGCTCCATACATCGAGAAGGTTACTGATGATGCATGGCATTTGGTTAACTATACCTATCCAGAGTTCAAACAGCGTCACATCAAAGATTATCGGACAATCTTTGACCGCACTCTGTTTAGCCTGAAAGGTGCAAGTTTTGACAATAAGAGAACCACCGACCAACAGCTTTATGACTATACGGAAAAGGATGAGCACAATCCATATCTGGAGATGCTCTATTTCCAATATGGCAGATACCTGCTGATTAGTTGTTCCCGCACTCCAGGTATCCCTGCCAACCTGCAAGGTCTTTGGGCGCCTGCACGCAAATCACCATGGCGAGGTAATTACACTATCAACATCAATCTGGAAGAGAACTACTGGCCAGCAGAAGTTACCAATATGCCAGAGCTGGTAATGCCAGTCGATGGACTAGTGAAAGCGATGTCAGAAACCGGCAAATATACCGCCAAGTACTACTACGGTATTGAGAACGGATGGTGTGCCGGTCACAATGTGGATGCCTGGGCTATGACCAATCCGGTAGGCACCAAGAAAGAAAGTCCGAAATGGAGCAACTGGAACATGGGCGGTGCATGGCTCGTACAAACCCTTTGGGATCACTACGACTATACTCGCGATAAGGAATACTTACGCCAAACAGCCTACCCTCTCATGAAAGGCGCAGCCGACTTCATGCTCGACTGGATGGTAGAAAATCCAAATAAGCCGGGGGAACTGACTACTGCTCCATGTACTTCTCCTGAGGCAGAATATATCACCGATAAGGGTTATCAGGGATGCACACTCTATGGCGGAACATCTGATTTGGCTATCCTCAGAGAATTGTTCAAGAACACCTTAAAGGGAGCTCAGATTCTTGGCATCGACCAGCCATATCAGGCAAAGCTACAGGATGCCCTCAATCGCTTACGCCCTTATCAGATTGGCAAGCGTGGCAATTTGCAGGAGTGGTACTATGATTGGGATGACCAAGACTGGCACCATCGCCATCAGTCTCACCTCCTCGGATTACATCCATTCTATCAGATTTCAATAGATAAGACACCAGAGTTGGCAGCAGCTGCAGCCAAGACTTTGGAGATAAAAGGCGATTATTCTACTGGTTGGAGTACAGGATGGCGCATTAGCCTATGGGCACGTCTACATCAGGCTGAGCGTTCATACGCAATGATCAGGAAGTTGCTCAACTATGTTCATCCTGCCAACTATAATAACCCAAAGAACCGTCCATCAGGTGGAACCTATCCAAATCTCTTTGATGCCCACCCACCATTCCAGATAGACGGTAATTTCAGCGGTACAGCAGGTTTCTGCGAAATGCTGATGCAGTGTGATGGCGAGAAGATGGATTTACTCCCTGCCCTTCCTAAAGAATGGTCTGTAGGAGAGATAAAGGGTATCAAGGCTCGCGGCAATTACGAGATTGCATTATCATGGAATAAAGGACAAGTTAAGAAAGCTATTATTACCAGCAAGAACGCAGGAAGTCTGACCGTCAACTACAACGGAAAGCAGAAAGTCCTCAACTTCAAGGCTGGAGAAACAAAATTGATCAAATAAATGAGATATATAACTTCTCTCATATTTACATTACTATGGGTACTGAACTCCAATGCACAAGAGTTCGGTACCCATTGGATTTCATATCCACTCCCCGATGAATCTGCAGAAGTATGGTTTAGAAAAAGCTATATCATGCCACATCGCCCACTACAGGCGTTCGCAAATGTAGCCAGTACAGGCGACTACAAGATATATATAAATGAAAGAAACGTAACAGGAAGCTTAAAATTCGAAGGCGTCAAGAATGAGGTACTCCAATCACGCACTTTTGATATCACCCGATATCTGAAAGCCGGTGACAACGTTATTGCCGTCTGGTATGCACCTCAGGGCAAGCCTAGCCATGGTAAACAGCTTTCACTGGAAATATACGGATGGGATAAGGACAGCATTCCTTTCCACCACCAAACCGATGGCTCCTGGCTCTGTCGACAACTCAAAGATTGCTATTCTGGAGAATGTGAGCGTTTTGATGCCCGTACCAACATCATTGATTGGAAAACTGAAGAGTATCATCCCTACGGTTGGCATCGTCCTACAGGAAGCATGGACATTGACAGAAGTCTTCCTATAGAAGAATTCAAGGTGTGTCAATCTGAGAATAAATTAGGAAAAGTCCTCAAACCCATTCGTACCTATAACGACTCTTTAGGCTACAATATTGACTTTGGTCGTCCCTTCTATGGCACCATCCGTATTACCATCAGAGAGGCCCACAGAGGAGAAAAGCTGAACATCAATGGGTTTCAATACGTTTGCAACGGAGAATTGGATGAACAGGCCTTCTTCCGCTTCAGATTTCAAAAACAAAGAATCTATACCCTCACATGGAATGGCAGATTCAAAAAAAGCAATATCGTAAATATTGAAGGATTAGAGATTTCGGAATAAGCTACCAGGCTTTTCGAAATCTCTTTTTTTATTAATCTTCCAAGTCGGCAAGTAGCTGTTCTGCCACTTCGCAAAGGTCATCATACCATTGCTTGCCAAACTTCTCTATCAGTGGCCCCTCCAGGAATTTATAAACAGGAAGATTCAACTCCTCACCCTTCTTGATGGCATCCTTGCAGATGCGCCACTTGTTATAGTTGATGCCATACACCTCGTTTCCGAAATCCTTGGCACGGATAGGATACAAGGCACAGGAGATAGGCTTCTTGAACTTCGACTTTCCTTCGCGATAAGCACGCTCCAAGGCACAGAGACAACAGTTAGGAATCGTATGTCCATCGCCCAGGTCTTTCAAATCCTGATAGCAGGTAAACACGCAATCCTTACCATTCACAATGCTCGTTACCAAATCGCCTTCAATATCGGTATAAGCCACCCCCTGCTTATCAATGATAGCCTGAGCAGAAGCCGAGAGATCATCCCAAACTACATCCAGCGCATTCTCAATCTCCATGATCTCATCCAGGGTAACAGGAGCTCCCGCATCGCCTTCGATGCAGCACTCGCCCTTGCAGGCATCAAGGTCGCAACAGAATTTTTCGGTGATGATATCAGGTGAAACCAACACGTTGCCCACCTGCAGAATACGCAGTTCGTCTTTCTTCATAATGTTTTTTGAGATGAATAAATGTCTTTGATATATATTAAATATGATAGCTACCCATGAGTGGATAGCTATATATAATAGGTGAGCCTACCATTGGATAGGCACAATTCCGTTCTCCTGCAAATATGCATTGCAGCGGGAGAAATGATGATTGCCAAACCATCCGCCTCTGTTGGCAGATAATGGCGATGGATGCACGCTCTGCAATATCAGATGCTTGCTCGTATCGATGAGATTAGCCTTGCTGCGGGCATAACCGCCCCAAAGGATAAACACCAGGTGTTCCTTGTCCTTGCTGAGTGCCTTGATGGCAGCATCGGTAAACTCCTCCCAGCCTTTGCGCTGATGACTTGCCGCCTGATGGGCACGAACGGTAAGTGTGGCGTTGAGCAACAATACTCCTTGCTTGGCCCAGCGGGTCAAATCGCCCGTGGCGGGCATCGGAGTGCCGAGATCCATCTGGATTTCCTTGAAAATGTTGATGAGTGATGGAGGGAAAGCAATACCCGTAGGTACAGAGAAGCTCAATCCCATCGCCTGTCCCGGCTCATGGTAAGGATCCTGCCCGATAATCACTACCTTCACATCATCGAAAGGACAGAGATTGAAGGCATTGAAAATCAAACGGCCAGGAGGATAACAGGGCGTACGCAGGTATTCCTCTTTTACGAAGTTTGTGAGGTCAACAAAATACTGCTTGTCGAACTCTTCTCCTATATGCTGTCTCCAACTTTCTTCTATCTT
>CAKPWR010000035.1 GCA_934196725.1 uncultured Prevotella sp. | reverse complement strand
GGCTTGCCGTTGACAGCAATACAGATAGTCTCGAGCAACTTCTCTGTGAATGCCATCATCCAGTTGTAGTCCTTGTACTGAACATAAAGCTCCATACAGGTGAACTCTGGGTTGTGGTTACGGTCCATACCCTCGTTGCGGAAGTTCTTGCCAATCTCATAAACACCCTCGAAACCACCTACGATGAGGCGCTTCAGATAAAGCTCGGTAGCGATACGCATGTACATATCCTGGTCGAGCGCATTGAAGTGGGTAATGAATGGACGGGCTGAAGCACCACCTGCGATACTCTGCAGGGTAGGAGTCTCTACCTCTGTATAGCCAGCGTTGTCAAGTACGCTGCGCAGTGTGCGGAGTACAGTGGCACGCTGCAGGAAGGTTTCCTTTACGCCATCATTAACGATGAGGTCAACGTAGCGCTGACGGTAACGCAACTCTGGGTCATCGAACTTGTCGTAAGCCACACCATCCTTGTACTTCACGATAGGAAGTGGCTTCAAGCTCTTGGAGAGCAGGCACAACTCCTTGGCGTGAACTGAAATCTCGCCAGTCTGTGTACGGAATACGAAACCCTTTACACCGATGAAGTCACCGATGTCGAGAAGCTTCTTGAATACTGTATTGTAAAGGTCCTTGTTCTCGTCTGGACAAATCTCGTCGCGGGCGATGTAAACCTGGATTCTTCCCTTTGAGTCCTGCAACTCAGCGAAGCTGGCTTTACCCATTACGCGGCGACCCATCATACGGCCAGCGATAACTACCTGGCGTGGTTCGTCCTCGTCCTTGAACTCAGCTTTGATGTCTGTGCTGAATGCATTGGTTGGAAACTCTGCTGCTGGGTATGGGTCGATGCCCATCTCGCGCAATGTCTGAAGACTTTGTCTGCGAACGATTTCCTGTTCGCTTAACTCTAAAATGTTCATACTTTATTTAGATATATCTATTTATTTTCTTTTTGTTGGTGCAAAAATACAAATAATTTTCCGAACTCTTGCCCTATTTTTATGCTTTTTAATATAATAAGGTTATTTATCTATGCAAATGTTGCGCAAGCCTATAGTTTGATGAAGATTTTTCGGTGATACATCCATATACCCATTGCAGCGTGGATGGCTACAAAGAAGAGGGCATAGGTGAGCGATGCTACATACTCATCGCTGATGACGCTCTGGATGACGATGAAAATCTCTGCCTTGATGTCAAAGCTGCCAAAGATGATGGCAAGTGCCTCGCTCATCACATAGAGAAAGAGTGGATTCATGCCAAAGGCAAGCAGACCCTTGGTCAGGAAGTTGTCCTTGCTGCTCGGCTTGTTGTCGATAAACTGCAACAGGATACCCAGTATCCAGGAGGCGAATCCGCAGGTTACGAATACATAGCTTGGACTCCAGATGCGCTTGTTGATTCCGAAACCAATCAGGGAGAGTCCGAAGCCTAGAGCTACCATCACGAGACCTGCCACCTTCAATACCTTGATCTTCGAATCTACGGTCTGACCTGCTACGGAGATATACTTGCAACAGAGGAATCCTATCATCGTATGGGCGATGGATGGAATCGTGCTCAGTAATCCTTCCGGGTCTACCGGACTTCTTTGATAGAGATGGTCGATGCCGAAGATGCTGCGGTCTACCTGTGCCAGGATATTAGTGGATGCATCGTATGCATAGCCATTGCCAAACACCAGAATGCCCATATAAGCTACGAGCAAGCCGATGATGGTATGGATGAAGTAACGATGGTTCAGGGTGATGGCAAGCAAGGCAACGACTCCGTAGCAGATGGCGATGCGCTGCAATACTGCCCATATTCGCAGATGGGCAAAGTCAAGTCCATCTCCACTGCATATCATGTCAAACCAGTTGATACCCAAACCGATGAGGAAGAGTAGGATGGTTCGCTTGGCTATCTTTCTATAGACGTGGGCTGAGGGCTTGAATTCCGTCTTCTTCAGGGATATGAAGGTCGACATTCCCACCATGAAGAGGAAGAACGGGAAGACAAGGTCGCACGGTGTGAGACCATTCCACTTGCTATGCTCCAGGAAACTGTAGTTGTGCTCCCCGCCATTGTTAACCAATATCATGAGGGCTACGGTGAGTCCTCGCATCACGTCGAGTGATTTTAGTCTGTTCATATATTACTTGATGACTTTCACGAATTATTTGATGAAATGAATGACTTCTTTCGCTATATCCACCGGGTTTCCCTCTGGCTTGGAAGAGTATGGATTCTTCTGTAGGGTCCATGGTTCCTCCAGCGCATACCAGTCGATTTTCGGTGCACTAGGCAATGCCAGCTGGAAGAGCTCTGCCGATGTCTTTCCTGCATTCTTGCCACTGCCCAAGGCATCGTAGTCGATGTTGGTGCAAGCTGCCATCTGGTCGGCGAGTGCTTTCATATAGGTACTCCATCGCTTATAGTAGAAATCCTTCAGCAAACCTTGCCATTCCTTGTGTCCATAATCCCGGAGTCCGCCATCGTCTGCGCAGACACGGTTGCCCCAGGTGGTGATCTGTACTCGGGCATTCCATTCGTAGAGGTCTTTCTCTTCAGCGGTCTTGCCCAGGTTGCGTGCTTCCTCTATCCAATGTCCCAGACGGAATTCAGAACGGGTGCCGAGCAGCTGGTCCTGTAGAAGAATCATCTTCAGGAAACGGTCGGCATCCTTGTCAAACTCCTTACGGGAGAAGGATTGATAGTCGGCGATGGCTTTCCAGTACTGTTTGCGTCCCTGGTCGGCAAGGGCTTGGCGGCAGATATCTACCAGGTCGTACTCATAATTGTTGTTGCCACGGTATTTGTCTGCTACGCTGGCAAAGAGAATGGCTGCCTGTCGGGTATCTTCCGGGTCGTAATAGTTGCGCATCTTCGACCAACTGGAAACCTGGAAGTTGTTTAATGAAGGGCGTCCACAGAAGATGCTCTCGTGAGGACCCTGCTGGTTGTTGCCCATCGGACAGTTGTAGATGCTCTGAGCCAGAAGTGCCCATGCCTTCTCGATGGTTGCATCGTGTACCCCATATCGTGCATAGCAGTATTCCTTGAGCCATTCTTCCTTGGTAGTCTTCTCGGCACGCCAAGGCAGTTCGCTCATCAACTCAAACATCACAGGGTTGTTTTCTGAACCTTCCATCGTGAAGCCCCAACCCTTGAGCGTTTCACTATTATGATTGTTTTCTCCCTTTTTTCCTGTTGCCAGATAGAAGTTGTTCAGCAGCTGGTCCATTCTTCCATGCAGTCCCACATTTCCTCCGAAGTTCTCAAGCATGCAGAAGAGCCACTGGTGCTTGCCGTAACCGCCATCCCGTTTCAGTATGCTTGGACCGCCAAACATCGGGCGGCACTCAGAGAAGAGGTCGAGTACCAGAATGTCGCCTACTTTTAAGTCTTCAATCATCTGAGGACGAGGGTTTTCGTTCCATCCCTGTACCACCCAGATGGCATGAGGATTGGCACGCTTCATTGCACTCATCAGTGCCTTTCCTGCTTTGGCATAATCCACGGCTGCATCATCACCGCTCTCGTGGAAAGGATCCATCGAATAGAAGTCTGATTTTCCGTAGAGCTTGGTCAACTCCTTATAATATAGGTCGGCGATTTCTGTAAATCTGCTATCGGTAGGAGAGAGGTTGGCTGGACGCTGGTAACCATTCCACTTGCCGGCATCCGTCACGTTCAGTCCCAGCCTCTTTTTGGCATCGTGAGGCACCATTCCGCAATAGCCTGGCAAGACTGGTTTCATTCCCATCTCCTTCATTCTGGCAAGGATCTTCTTCTGGAGAGTTTCCTGCTGCTTATACCAGCTCAATGGAAGCGGACCTCCCCAACCTTCCAGGTTGTTCATCTCCCACCAGGCAAGGAAGGCAGGTCCGGCGATGAACTTACCCACTTCTTCTTCTGAATATCCCAGTTTCAGGAGCATGTTGCGCCATACGCATTCTGTGCCCACGGCTGCAAGTGGCATGTTGATGCCGTGAAGCGCCATCCAGTCGATTTCTTTCTGCCATCGGTTCCAGTCCCAGAAAGCCATCGTGTAGGAGAAGGTGCAGTAGTTGAAGTCGTAGCGCAGCTTGAGGTCGGTCTCGTGACGCTCCTTCTGCTTGACGGCTGGCAGTACTGCTGGCAGTTTGGTATTCATGCTGTTCCATGTGATATGGATGCCGGCATAATGCTTCAGATACCAGTTGATGCCCACGGCGATATTCACCCAGGAGTTGCCCCGGATGATGATGGGATTGTTTCTGCCGGCAGATTGGGATGCTGTCACATTCTTCCCGCTTCTAGCTTGGTCTATCTCGAAGAAATCTTTGTCAGATTTTACAAGTATTGTTTTGAACTTGGCAGCAGCTCCCTTGTCGATACGATTCAGAAGATTGTCTGCCGGATTTGCGTATGCACCAAGAGTAATAGTACATAATAGTCCTAGGAGTAATTTTTTCATAAAATTGTTTGTTGTTGTTTCAATATGCTGCAAAGATAGTAAAAAAAATGCGGTTCATACCAAGTAAAAGTGCTTAAAAGTATAAAAAAGACTTATTTATTTTGTTTTGTCTTTAATTTGCATTAATTTTGCAAGAAAATGAGGTGAGGAGTGAGTAGGATATCTGTTTGCTCCAATCCCCCTAAACAACCAACTTTAAATTTTGATAAGGATGAACATAGACGAAGTAGTAAAAAGAATAAGTAAGACCGATGGACTTTCTAAAACCCTCGGCATGCATTTTATTTCAACTCCTGAGCCTGATACGCTTCAGGCTACAATGAAAGTGGATGAGCGTAATCGCCAGCCATTCGGATTTCTGAGTGGGGGTGCTTCCCTGGCACTGGCTGAAAATGTGGCAGGTATCGGCTCCTTGGCTCTGTGCCCTGGTCAGATAGCTGTGGGCATCAATGTGAGCGGCACTCATGTACAGGCTGTGAGTGAGGGAGATACGGTTACAGCATACGCCAAACTGGTTCACAAAGGCAGAACCCTGCATACTTGGGAAGTTGCAATCAAAAACACTGCTGATGAGTTGATCTGTACTGTACAGGTAACCAACTATGTGTTTACTCCTAAGAAGAAGGATACTAAGATGGAGGAATCTAATAAGACAGAAGAATAAAGTATGACGGCATTTGCATACTATCGTTTGCCTTATCTGCATCACGCTCATTATGTGGTGCAGCATGAGGGTGAGCCGGAAGTTCTCTCCTCTGTGGCAGAACTGAATGGTAAGGAGGGGTTTGTGATAGCTCCCTTCTCGCCATCCAGCGATTGTCCTGTGCTTTTGATTCATCCTGATGAAAGCAAACTGATTGCTGTGGGGAATGAAAATGGCCCTGAAGAGAAGGCTCAGGAATCCTCTCCCGATGGGGCTGAAAATGCATCCCGACGCAGCTCTTCCTACGTCGGGACGAAGCCAGAACTGCATCGGGACGCAGTAAATGCTACGTCGGGACGTAATTTTGAGGCCTACGCCAGAGAGTTTGAATGCTTTCATCAGCAGTTGTCTGAAGGGACATTCTGCAAGATTGTTTTGGCAAGAAAGGTTTCTCTGGTGAGTGATAAAATCAGAATTAAAAAGATTGATAGTGTTGATGCTCAGGATGTTGAGTCTTTAAAGGCGCTTTTCCTGAAAACCTGCCGCATGTATCCTCGTCTTTTCGTTGCCTTGGTTTATACTTCCCAATCGGGTATGTGGCTGATGGCGACTCCGGAAATCTTGCTCAAGGGGGAGGGAGATGAGTATCAGACGATGTCTTTGGCGGGTACGCAAAAGGCAGAGCCTTCCAAAACCATTGCCGATTATCCGGTAGAGGGCGTGGAATGGTCGGAGAAGAACAGGGAAGAGCAGCAGTATGTTACGGATTATATCGAAGATTGCATCAAGGGCTTTGCTGAGGATTACAGACTGAAAGGTCCGTATACCACGATGGCTGCCAATCTTTATCATCTCCGTACCGATATCTCTTTCAGATTGCTGGATAAAGGCAGATTGGGGGATGTGCTCAATGCTTTGTATCCTACGCCTGCAGTCTGTGGCATCCCAAAGGATGCGGCTCGCCGGTTTATATTGCAGCATGAGCTTCATTCCCGTAAATACTATAGCGGTTTTGTCGGTCCGATTTCTCCGCAGGGAAAGACTCATCTCTTCGTTTCACTCCGCTGCATGAACATCTTGCAGGATGGCATCTGTGAACTCTATGCCGGTGGCGGATTGCTCAAGGAGAGCGAGATGGAAAAGGAGTGGAAGGAAACTGAAGCTAAAATGCAGACAATCAGGCGTGTTTTGATTTAGCAGAATTGGCAATTGTTAATTATTAATTGTAAATTATATATTATAAATTAGTTTTCGTGTTTAGTAATATCGATAATGTCAATATCCTGACGGGTGTTCTCGCATCTCATGGTGTGAGAAGAGTAGTGGTTTGTCCTGGAAGTCGTAATGCGCCCATTGTACATAATCTTAATGAGATGGATGGCATTACCTGCTATCCAGTCACTGATGAACGCAGTGCGGGATTTGTGGCTATGGGTATTGCCTTGGGTAATCCGTCACCGTGTCCGGATCCGGTAGCGGTCTGCGTTACTTCAGGCTCTGCATTGCTCAATCTCTATCCGGCAGTCTGTGAGGCTTATTATCAGAAGTTGCCAATCATCGTCATTTCGGCAGATAGACCGGAGGCTTGGATAGGACAGCAGGATGGACAGACCCTGCCACAGGCTAATGTCTTCGGAACGATGGTCAACAAGAGTGTGAATCTTCCAATCGTAACCAACGAGGAGCAGGCTTGGTATTGTGAACGGTTGGTGCACGAAGCGATCATCGACTGCGTGCATCGCAAGATAGGTCCGGTACATATCAACATCCAGCTTTCTGAACCTCTCTATCAGTTTACGGTAGACAAGCTGCCGAAAGCTCATTGGGTGGATTATGTGAAGACCAATCTCTTTGGCGGCAGTTTCCATTACGGTGATATGCTTGATTTTCTGAATGCCAGAAAGCCGATGATTGTGGTGGGACAGGACTACCCATGCAGTCTGCTTTACGGTATCAAGCAGATTGATTCATGGGCTGTTACGCTCATCGAACCGACGGCTTTGGGTACTTCAAGCGAGGATCCTGCATGCCGGGAATTTTCCAGCGATCTCCTGGTTACCAATTTCGATGAAGTGCTGAATAAGGTAGGGGATAACGAGGATTATATGCCCGATTTTATTCTCTATGTAGGAGGCACCCTGGTGAGCAAGCGCCTCAAGCAGTTCCTTCGTCTTGCCGTGAAGAAAGGTGCTAAGGTGTGGCGGGCAAGTACTGATGGTGATTATATCGATACCTTTATGCGTATCGACCGTATCTTCCAATGCGATACCACACTGCTGGCGGATGCCATGACCTCTTACGATCGGGTTTATCGGGATGAAGTGGATGCGTATAAGGAACGTTGGGAGAAGGCACTGTTGGCGGCTAAGCGTCATGCTTTCGATTATGAACCGTCCTTCAGCAGTATGGCTGCCGTAAAGGTTTTCCAGCAGGAATATCTGGCTCATTCGCTGGATGATACCCGTGAATGCCGTCTCTTCTATGGCAATAGTATGGCAATTCGCCTGGCTTGCATCTACGCCCGTCAGTATGTGCATTGCAATCGTGGTGTCAATGGTATCGAGGGTTCATTATCGACGGCTGCTGGCTTGTCTATCTATCTTTCGGAATATCATCATCCTGATGCCAGGAGTCAGCAGAAGGTTTTCTGCGTGTTGGGCGACCTGAGTTTCTTCTACGATCAGAATGCCCTCTGGAATCAGAATCTCAATGGCAGTCTTCGCATCTTGCTCTTGAATAATGGCGGCGGAGCCATCTTTGCCAAGTTCAAGGGATTGAAGGAGAGTTCTGCACGCGAGAAACTGGTGATGGCTGAGCATTGCACTTCTGCTTATCACATCTGTCTGGCACAAAATGTAGCCTATCAGAATGCTGATGATATGAAGTCGCTCTGTGAGGGCATCGATTGGCTCATCCATACCGAGTCAAGTAGACCGATGCTTCTGGAGGTTCTTACGGATATAGAAACAGATAATCAGGTTCTGGAAGAATATTATAATAGTTTAGAGTTATCATCAGAGAAAGAAGGATGATCCATCCTTTCTGAAAGTAACCTGAAAGTAATCATAAAGTTCAAAGTTCAATAATCAAAGTTCAAAGTAAATGAGAGAATGGAAAAAGATAGAAGGTTTTGATTTCAAGGAAATCATCTTCGAAGAGTATAATCACATTGCTAAGATTACCATCAATCGTGAGCGTTATCGCAACGCCTTCACTCCATTGACCACTTGGGAGATGGCGCAGGCTTTCAACTACTGTCGTGACTGCCTGGACATCCGGGTGGTTATCCTGACGGGTGCTGGTGACAAGGCTTTCTGTGCCGGTGGAGATATGCATGTGAAGGGTAGAGGTGGATATGTTGGCAACGATGGTGTGCCTCGTCTCAACGTGCTTGATGTACAGATGCAGATTCGTCGTTTGCCAAAGCCTGTTATCGCTATGGTTAACGGTTATGCCATCGGTGGCGGTCATGTGCTTCATGTGATGTGCGACCTGACCATCGCTTCAGAGAATGCCATCTTCGGACAGACGGGTCCTAAGGTAGGAAGTTTTGATGCCGGTTTCGGTTCTTCTTATCTGGCAAGAATGGTTGGTCAGAAGAAGGCTCGTGAAATCTGGTTCCTCTGCAAGCAGTATTCTGCAAAGGAGGCTGAGGAGATGGGAATGGTCAACAAGGTAGTGCCTCTTGATCAGTTGGAAGATACCTGCGTAGAATGGGCTGAAATCATGATGGAGCGTTCTCCTCTGGCTCTCCGTATGATTAAGGCTGGCTTGAATGCAGAGTTGGATGGTCAGGCTGGTATCCAGGAATTGGCTGGTGATGCAACGATGCTCTATTATACCATGGATGAGGCTCAGGAAGGCGGTAAGGCTTTCCTGGAGAAACGCAAGCCTCGTTTTGAGGATTATCCTCAGTTCCCATAAATGGCAGAGTGAGTAATCGAATAACAGGATATATAAACCATATAGGATGTCTTCGGTCATCTTGTATGGTTTATTTTTTATCTCTTCACTATGGATGCTGGATGAAAAACAAAAGGAGGGAAGATGAAGATAAATGAGATGCTGGATGAAAACCAATAGGAAGAAAGATGAAGATAAATGGTAATTGTATGAAAACAAAAAAGCCAACCTCTATTACTAGAGATTGGCAATCTTTATGCTTTGATGGGTGGAAGGTGGGACTCGAACCCACGACATTCAGAACCACAATCTGACGCTCTAACCAACTGAACTACGTCCACCATGTTAGCTTGCTTAATTGTTATTTCTTTTAAGCGAGTGCAAAGGTACTACATTTTTTTGAATCCACCAAACTTTTTCTGAACTTTTTTTCAAAAAACTTCATTTTTCTGCAAAAAAATAGCATTTTCCCTCGAAAACTGCAGTTTTCAGATAGGAAAATGCTATTTATAAGTCTAAATGCTATTACTTAGCTGGGCTAGCTGGTGTTGCTGGAGTTGCTGCTTTCTGAGCATCTGCTGCACCGTTAGCTGCTGGGGCTGCCTTCTGAGCACCTGCTGCAGCATCCTTGTTAGCACCAGGCATAGCAGGAAGAGCAGTCTGCTCCTGAGTTGCACCTTCCATAACGCTGCCTTCGCCAGCAGCCTGAGGTGCTACATAAGCACAAGCTACGCTGATAACAACCATGGCAGCAGCGAGACCCCATGTTAATTTCTCTATAATGTCGGTTGTCTTACGAACGCCCATAATAGAGTTTGTTGAAGAGAAGTTACTTGCAAGTCCACCTCCCTTTGATTCCTGGATGAGCACGATGAAAATCATCAAGATTGCTACCAGGACGATTAATACTACAAATAATGTGTAAGCCATTTTTTAAAACTAGTTTTATTTATTATTTTTATTATTTCCGTTTAACATCAGTTTTTCGAGGAATCTTAGCTGGTCCACATAGTAGGCACTCTTGTGTGGATGCTGCTTATAGAGTCGCTCGATAATTTGATAAGCTCGTTCATACTTGCCCTGTTTGATGTAGATGCGGGCGAGGGTTTCTGTAAATACACCACTATTTTCAGTTTGTTCCTCGTTGTCATTGTCATCTTCCAGCTGAGGCGTGTATTCAGGCTTGTATTCCTCTCCTTGCTGTATCTTTGGCAATTTGAATCCTCCATCTTCCATGAAGTCATCAATCAGACTGATGGTTCTTGAAGGTTTCTCTTCTTCTTCTTGATCTTCAGTCTCCATCAGATAAGCTACATAATCAACAGCTGCATCTGCAGGTGTTGGCTTCCGCTTTTCTTTCTTAGCTTCTTTTTCTTCAGCATCTGCTGGTATAGAACCTAGGAAACTGTCGATAAGGTCGCTTGTGCGGTCTGCCTTAGATGCATTGTGCAAGTTGCTTTTTGATGCTTCTCCTTGGGTAGGATAAGCCTTGCTCTTTTCCCCATAGTTTTCTTTCTTGAACTGATAGTGCGCTGCTTCTACCATTTCGAAGATGACCTTGCGGTCGGTTATGTAGATGGCTGCACGGCGTAGCTCTTCGTCGAAACTAGGGTCGTGGAGTAGGTACAGGTTTTTCAACATCAAGAGGCGAGCCGTTTGATAATAGGGATATAGAGCCAAGAGGGCGCGCAAGTCGTAGAGCGTCTCCCGGTTCATCTCCTCTGGGTGTTGTATCAATCTGCTTAATTCCACTTTGTTCTATTTTATGTTTGGTTACTTTGAACTTTGAGCTTTGAACTTTATGATTAGTATAGCTGTTGAATTCTTCACTCTTCACTCTTCGTTCTTCACTTACTACTTCCTTACCAGTTAGCTACTGTAGCGTTGAATATCTGGTCTACCAAGTCTTTGACCATCTGGCTGACCAACTCCTCCTGAACAGAAGCTAAACTTTGTGTGGTGTCGTAGGTCTTTGCAGAGGTGAATGACTTTTCGAAGTCCTCGGTATGTTTCTTGTTATTCGTGAAACGGACGTTGACGGTGATACTCAACTCTGTCTGTGCAGAATAACCTTCAGCAGATACCGACTTGTTGCGCTGTGAATATTGGGTAATTTCACCCTCAATCTTCAGGTCGCCATTACGGGAAACCTGTCGCAACTGGGTATTGTTGGCAAATTTGTCTTTCAGCTCGTTGTTGAACATTGGTCCCATTGGTCCCCAAACGTATGAACTTCTGATAGGGAAGTCTGCTATTTGGATAGTCTTGGTCTGGGTATAGTCAATGCTGGCACCGTTGAAGCCATAGCTAACGGAACAGGCAGTCATAATGCCTATGACCAATGAAATCCCTAATATATATATGTACGCGCGTAAATGCTTCATAATTTATATTTGTTTATTTTTCGGTAAAGGGTTCTGTCTGATATACCCAATTCCTCAGCGGCTTTCTTTCGATTGCCATTGTTGCGTTCCAGAGCCTTTTCTATCATTTGCTTGCTCAAGTCATCGAGATTGAGCGAGTCGTTCTCTTTGATTTCTTCTGCCTCGATTTCTTCTGCTTCCGATTGTCCCATTTCGTCAGCCCGGATGATTCCCGGCTCATGTCGGATGATTCCTGTGTCATGCCGGATGATTCCTTCTGCTGGTGTGATAGGCTGTGTGTTGTCAAACTCTGCCGGATAGGTTGTCGGACTCATGCTCGATACAGGGGTTGGATTACTGAATCCTTCTGATCCTCTTAGTTGACGGGCTTCGTCCAGTTGCTTGCGCAATGATCCCACCTCTCTTCGCAGGTCACTCACGTTTCCTCTTAGTTCGTATAGAATCTTATAGAGAAATTCTCGCTCGTTTTCATAACTGTGCGAGGTGTTGTTGCTCTGTGGGATGGTGGCAAGTTGAGTAGTCTCTTCGTCGCGTGGGATAAAATGCATGAGTGTCTCCATGTTAATTTCTCGTTCACGACTTAATACCGACATTTGCTCGGTAATGTTCTTGAGCTGTCTCACGTTACCTGGCCATTTGTATTTCAGCATGAGTTTCTTGGCATCTTCTGTCAGGCTGATCTTTGGCAGATTGTATTTCTCTGCCATTTGCATGGCGAAAAGGCGGAACAACAGTAATATGTCATTTCCTCGTTCGCGAAGTGGAGGCATCTGGATTGGAATTGTATTGAGTCGGTAATACAAGTCTTCGCGGAATCTTCCTTCGCTGATTGCCTTTCTCATGTTGACGTTGGTGGCAGCAACGATTCGTACATTGGTTTTACGAATCTCTGTTCCACCTACGCGGATATATTCGCCCGTTTCCAGCACTCTCAGCAGTCTTGCCTGAGTCTGTATGGGCAGTTCGCCCACCTCGTCAAGAAATATAGTACCCTTGTTGGCTATACCGAAGTAGCCTTCGCTTTCTCCGATGGCTCCAGTAAAGGAACCCTTCTCATGTCCAAAGAGCTCACTGTCTATAGTGCCCTCAGGAATACTTCCGCAGTTGATGGCAAAATACTTTTCTCTTCTTCGTGGTGAGTTGTCATGGATCACCCTCGGAATGATTTCCTTACCAACTCCACTTTCTCCGATGATAAGCACAGAAAGATCTGTCGGTGCCACCTGTAAGGCAACATCGAGAGCATGATTCAATCCGTCGCTATTTCCGACGATATTGTAGCGTTGTTTTATTTTCTGTAGTTCAGATGTATCCATTTAGGTGCCAAAATTACACATTTTTTTTGAAATATCAGCATATATTGCCCAAAAATAGTTTTTTTTTAACGTTTACCTATTCTTGGGCATCATATTTTGCTTTAAATTAAGCTTTAGGAGCTACTTGCTGAGTTGGTTCAGCTGTAGCTTGTGGAGCTTCCTGACCTTCATTCTTAGGACGAGGTGTAAAGTTCTTTTCATTCTTTGGAGGGAATGGCTTGCCGCCCTTCTTTGGGATAGAGAATCTTACCTTTTCGCTCTCGTCACGCTTCTCGTGATAGAGTTTTGGAAGTGGATTTTCTATTGCCTCATCATAGCTGTTTCTGTTCTGGAAAGCATCAATAGCCAGGAATACTGCCTGGCGGAACGATGACTCGTCAGCTTCATTGCAGCCTGCAATGCTGTAACTTGGTGCCATGTTGGCTGCTGTATGGATGATAGGCAAACCTGCAGTGTAGATGACGCCATCCTCTGTATAGAGAGAATGGAATGGGGTAGTGGCTTGGTCATGATACATGGCCATGATTCCGTCAAAGTCGCTGAAATATCCCTTACCGAAGAACTCATCTGCTGCGTATGGACCAAAAGCCTGAATGCCTTGTTCTGCTAATTTGTCAATAGCAGGAATGATGATTTCGCTCTCCTCCTTGCCGCAACTTTCCTCTTCGTTGCTGCGAGGATTGAGGGCAAGCACTGCTATGCGTGGGTTGGTGATGAGGAAATCTCTTTTGATGGTTTGTTGCATGAGCTTTACTCTTTCGATAATGCGCTCCTCGGTGATTCCGGCAGTTACATTCTTGAGAGGTGTCTTCTCTGTTACTGATGCTATGCGAAGGTTGCCACCTACGAGGATGGAAAGGGCTTCCTGTCCTTCACCAAGACAAGTTTCTATATAGTGCTTGTGTCCCTTGAATGGGAAACCTTCTATCTGAGCATTCTGATTATTGATAGGTGCTGTGATGAGTACATCATAGAGATTGTCTCTGAAATCGGTCATTGCTCTGTCGAGTGCTTTGATAGCTGCAGCACCCGATTCGTTGGTTGGCATACCCATGTCTACCTTTACCTCTTCGTCTACAGCAGCAAGCAGATTGATGCGTCCTTCTTCTGCATCTTCTGCTTTCTGAATGATAGAAAACTGTGCTGGCAGGTTCATCGCCTTGCGATAATAGGCTGCCACCTTTGGTGAACCGTAGATGATTGGTGTACAGAAATCCAGCATCTCTGATTCTGCAAATGTCTTAAAGATGAGTTCATATCCGATACCGTTGGTATCTCCGTGAGTGATAGCCACTCTGATTTTCTTATTGTCCATTGATGTATTTTATTTTATTGTGGAAATCGCAGCTTCGAGCTGCTTGATTAATATTTTCTTTTTCATTTCGGGTGCATAGACGAAGCCGATGACATAGAGGTTATGAATGCGATGCATCACGTAAGGTCCTCCCATGGCATCACCTTTCATCTCCCAGAGTCCTCTTTCTAAAAGAACAGGAATGGTCATATACATGCTGTCGGTTTCGCCCGGCATGTTGGTTCGAAGAATGCTGTCGATCTGATGCTTGTCATCTGTTGTAGTTACATTTGAATTGGCTTTCCCTTCGGTCGCCGAACGTTGTTTCTTCATTCTTCGTTCTTCACTCTTCACTTTCATAATGAGCAGGTTCTGCATTCCCGTACTTGCGTTGTTCGAAATCCAGATGAAGTCTTTTGCCTTCTTGCTGGCATTCATCGATACCGGGATTTTCATGTCGAGTCCGAATGTCTTCTTTACCTCTTCCTGCATCTCCTTGTTCTGCTTGCTGGGATTGTTGGAGATCATCTCTGTCAGATGTTTCAGTTCAGCTTCATCTGCAATTTGGCGGAGCTTTTCGCCATAGAGTTTTTCTCGCAGCTGCTGTACGGAACGGGCGTTGATGCGGATGATGTTTTGCGGTGCTGCATTCTCATCGTGGCTCAACTTGACAGCGAAGTCTTTATCTGTGATATTGACGATGATGCGGGTTCTGACGAGCAGGTAGCTGCCTTTTGTTTTTCCCTTCTTCACCTGGATCAGTTTGCAGAGAGGCTCGGGTTGGGGAAGGGCTGGAACGTCTTCCGTCAGTATCCTGGTAACGATGCTGTCGGTATCTCCTTCCAGTACAATTTCGTAAGGTTGCCCTGTACTGGCTGGCTTTTTCCTGTTCTTCCCCGTTAAACCGCAACTTGTCAAGAGGAGAAATATCAGGCAGAACGGGAAAAGAAACGTTATCGTATTTCTCACCATTATGCTATGTTCTTTTCGTCTACTCTTTTTTCTCTTCGTCCTCATGCTGGCGTATTTCGCCAATCTTCTTCGAGGTACTCAGCAAGCCGCAGGCTGCATAGATGTCTTGTCCACGGCTGGCACGGATGGTTGTGAACACGCCGTGCGAGGTAAGGTAATCGCGGAACTGCTCCATCTTTTCGTCATTCACGCCCTGCAGTGGGATGTCTGGAATCTGGTGGAAGCGGATCAGGTTGAAACGGCAGTCCAGTCCCTTTACCAACTTGATGATTGCCTTGGCATGCTGCATGCTGTCATTCACTCCCTTGAATACGATGTATTCGAACGAGAGGCGACGCTGGTGGGAGAAGTCGTAGTTCTTCAAAAGCTCTACCACCTGCTCAATACCCATACCTCTTTCTGCAGGCATCAGTTCTGCGCGCTCTGAAGGAATAGGGTCGTGCATGGAAATAGCCACATGGCATTCGCTCTCTTCCAGGAATCGCTTCAGTTTGTTCTTCACGCCCACAGAACTTACCGTGATACGCTTCGGACTCCATGCCCAGCCATAGTCGGCAGTCAGAATCTCCGTAGCACGAAGCACGTTGTCGAGGTTGTCCATAGGCTCGCCCTGTCCCATGAATACGATGTTGGTGAGTTTGTCTACCTCAGGCAATGAGTAAATCTGGTTCAGAATGTCACCGGCAGGCAGACTTCCCTCGAATCCCTGCTTACCGGTCTGGCAGAAGAGACAGTTCATCTTGCAACCCACCTGCGAAGAAACACAGAGCGTGGCACGGTCTTTATCTGGAATATAAACCGTTTCCACAAACTTGCCACTTCGGGTAGGGAAGAGATACTTGATGGTACCATCCACAGAATGTTGTGCGTCGGAATATCCGAAGCATCCTATTTCGTATTCGGCAGCGAGTTTTGCACGGTTGGCTTTCGAGATATTGGTCATCTCGTCAATGCTCTTTACATGCTGCTCATAGAGCCACTTCGCCATCTGTCCGCCGGTGAAGGCAGGCATGCCGAGATCCTTTGCCACCTGCTTCAATTCGGCAAGTGTAAGGCCTAAAAGATATTTTTTTTCATTATTCATACTGCAAAGATAGTGTTTTTTGCCGAAAAATTGTTATCTTTGCCACATATTTTAAGATAATAAGTTGAAATAAAGATAAAAAACATAGTTTGATGCCCCCAAATGGGACGAAAAACGAAAAAATAGAAACAAAGAAATGAGACAAAAAATAGACCTTTTCTTGCCTTGTGAAGAACTGGATGTTGCCCAAGAAGCACTCTTGGAACTTCATGACAACAAGACAGTTCAACATATCAATCTCTTGGTGAGTGCTGATTTCGCTGCTTCTCATCAAGTGCCTGATGGTTGTACATTTATCGTTGTCGACCGATTGGAGAGTTCCAATACTGTTAGTAGTATTGCTGAGAACACCGATGCCGACTATGTAATCATTTGTACTAAAGCTACTCCTATCCGTTGGGGATTGTATGCCTTGGAACGTTTCCTCCGTACCGCTGATGATACGGGAGCGGTCATGGTATACTCCGATCATTACTCTGTTCAGGAGGGTAAACTGGAGAAGCATCCGGTCATCGACTATCAGGCTGGTTCACTTCGTGATGACTTCGATTTCGGAAGTCTCTGGCTTGTGAAGGCACAGAATCTTCTCGACTATGCAGCGCAGCAGGACAGACAGGAATATCAGTTTGCAGGACTCTATGACCTTCGTCTTTATCTGAGTAGAGTGGGAGAGATATTCCATATCAATGAATTCCTCTATACGGAAGATGAACTCGATACCAGAAAGAGTGGAGAAAAGCAGTTCGACTATGTGAACCCTCGCAATCGGGAGGTACAGATAGAGATGGAGAAGGCTTGCACCCATCATCTCGAAAAGGTGGGAGCCTTGGTTGATACCAATTACTATCGACTGCCTGATTTTGATGAACAGGAGTTTGAATACGAGGCTTCTGTCATTATTCCGGTATTCAACCGTGAGAAGACGATAGCTGATGCCGTGAAGAGCGCACTCAGTCAGAAGACCAGCTTCAAGTTTAATGTTATCGTGGTAAATAATCATTCTACCGACCGTACGGGCGAAATTCTTTCAGAGATTGCCCATGAGATGGAAGAACGGAATGATAAGCAGGCAGGACGCCTTGTCCAGATTGTGCCTGATCGCAACGACCTTGGCATTGGTGGCTGCTGGAATATGGCTATCAACAGCGACCATTGTGGTAAGTTTGCCGTCCAGTTGGATAGTGACGACCTCTATTCTTCCCCTAAGACGCTGCAAAAGATAGTAGATGCCTTCCATAAGCAGAAGGCTGCCATGATGATCGGCTCTTATCGCATGTGCGATTTCGATCTCAATACACTGCCTCCTGGATTGATAGACCATAAGGAGTGGACCGAAGATAATGGTTGTAATAATGCCTTGCGCATCAATGGATTGGGTGCTCCTCGTGCCTTCTTTACCCCATTGGTCCGACAGATTCAATTCCCAAATACCAGTTATGGTGAGGACTATGCCTTGGGATTGGTATTCTCTCGTCGCTACCGTATTGGCAGAATCTACGATGAACTTTACCTCTGCCGTCGTTGGGGAGGAAATAGTGATGCTGCCTTGAGTATTGATAAGGTGAATGCCAATAATCTTTATAAGGACCGTCTTCGTACCATGGAGTTGAAGGCGCGCCAGCAGATGTTGCAGGGCAAGGCTGATATAATGGAAGATAGCAGTATCTCCCGTTTCTTCAATCGCCAGATGGAGAAATGGGCTGATGCCCGTCACCGCTTCCGTGATCTCAAGCATGTGGAGACCCATCAGCTTTCCGACCAGTTGAAAGTGCAGTGGAATCCAGCCCGCATCGTGAGCACCGGAGCCAAGATTGATAAGAAGACCTTGGGTGATCGCCCATGTTTCCTTTGCGACAAGAACCGTCCTAAGGAGCAGATTTCAAAACAGATAGATGAACGCTTCCTTCTCTTGGTGAATCCGTTCCCGATTCTGCCTGTTCACTTTACGATTCCTGCAAGAAAGCATCAGCCACAGTCCATCTATAAGAATTATGGAGAGATGCATCGGTTCCTGAGCTTGCATAGCGAGTTGATGGTGTTCTATAACGGCCCGAAGTGTGGTGCTTCTGCTCCTGATCATCTTCATTTCCAGGCTGGTACCAGTGGCATCTTGCCTTTGCAGGCTAATTGGCAGCGACTCTCTCGCAACCTTACTGATATCATCTCTCTGAATGATGACGAAAAGATTGCCTTGATTCATGACTTTGTTGTTCCTGCCTTTGTCATCATCTCTAAGAGTGAGGACAGCGATGAGGCTCTTTTCCAGCGTCTCTATAAGTCGATGCCTGTTCGTGGTGATGAGACTGAACCAATGATGAATATCATCGCATGGCGCAAGGGGGATGAGTATATCTCTGTGGTTATTCCTAGAGAGAAACACCGCCCTGAGGCTTATTTTGCTGAAGGCGAGGCACAGATGATGGTTTCTCCTGGAGCCTTGGATATGTCGGGACTCATCATTACTCCTCGTGAGGAAGACTTCCGTAAGTTGACCGAAGAGAGTGCTACTGCTATCCTGCAGGAATGTGGTGTCTCTACGGATAAGATGAACAGCATCGTTACCAAACTCAAGGCTTCAAAGGAAGCTGAACTGCAGGTCGGCACTTCTGCCTTATACAGTTATGACAAGGAACCTGAGGTGAAGGTGGGTATTGTGAGCGGACAGAAGATTCATTTCTCTCTCAATAAACCTTACCTGGCTAAGGGCGAGACCGTAATCGGCGAACAGGAGGTGGAATTCTCTGAAGGTGGTGTACTCTGGAACGGTAATCAGTATAGTTCCTTGACTTTCCATCCACAGAGTGCGGACGCTTCCTTCTCGTTGAGCGATGTTACGATTGGTGTCAACTTCCATTGGGAGCGCAAGGAAACCCAGACTTTCCTCGGAACATTGCGTTTCGTGGTCGAGTCGGATAAGATTTGTGCCATCAACGAACTGCCTGTAGAGAAGTATCTGGAGAGTGTAATCAGTAGTGAGATGAGTGCCACTTCCAGTCTTGAACTCTTGAAGGCACATGCCGTTATCTCCCGTTCCTGGCTTTTGGCGCAGATGAAGAAGCGTAGGGAAGTTGCAGAGAGTGGTAATAATTTCTTCTCTTTCACCAAGAAGGAAGATATGCTCATCCGCTGGTACGATCGTGAAGACCATACCATCTTTGATGTTTGTGCTGATGATCATTGCCAGCGTTACCAGGGAATCACGAAGGAAACTTCTCCACATGTTGCTGAGGCTATTCGTCAGACCAAGGGACAGGTACTCCTGGATGGTGATGAGATATGCGATGCCCGATTCTCTAAATGCTGCGGTGGAATCACAGAGGAGTTCCAGTACTGTTGGGAAGATACACCGAAGAATTATCTCACTGCGGTGAGGGATATTGCATTGGGAATAGAATCTACTTTGCCTAATCTGACAAATGAGGAAGAGGCTGAGAAGTGGATCCGCTTCAACCCTCCTGCTTTCTGCAACACGCAGGACAAGAGAATCCTCTCACAGGTGTTGAACGATTACGACCAGGAAACGGTAGACTTCTATCGCTGGAAGGTAACCCTTACTCAGGAGAAACTGCAGCAGCTCATTGCTGACAGACTGAAGATGGACTTGGGTTCTATCCTTGATATGAAATCCGTAGAACGGGGAACGAGTGGAAGAATCAGTAAACTCCAGATTATCGGTACGGAGAAAACCTTCACCATCGGTAAGGAACTCGAAATCCGCCGCACGCTGAGTGACAGTCATCTCCTCAGTTCTGCCTTTATCGTGGATAAATATGATATAGATGAGCAGGGAGTTCCTCAGCGTTTCGAACTGATCGGAGCAGGATGGGGACACGGAGTAGGTCTTTGTCAGATTGGTGCAGCCGTAATGGGCGAGGAAGGTTATCTGTATGATGCCATTCTCCTGCACTATTATCAGGGAGCAGAAATCAAGAAACTCTATAAATAGTGATGTAAAATGGTAACAAAGAAAAATAGTCGGAATCCATGGGCTTGGATTCCGACCCTCTATTTTGCAGAAGGACTGCCTAATGTCATTGTGACAGCCCTCTCTGTCGTGATGTATATGCAGTTGGGATTGACCGATGCCCAGGTGGGTCTCTATACCGGCTGGCTGGCTTTGCCTTGGGTTATCAAACCCTTGTGGAGTCCTTTCATTGACTTACTGAAGACCAAGCGCTGGTGGGTATTGACCATGCAGGCACTCATCGGAGCCGCCCTTGCCGGCATTGCTTTCTCGCTGCCTACTGCCTTCTGGTTCCAGGCTACGATGTGCTTCTTCTTCCTCATCGCCTTCTGCAGTGCCACCCATGATATCTCTGCGGATGGTTTCTACATGATTGAGTTGGATGAACATACGCAGACCAAGTTTGTGGGACTTCGAAACACCTTCTATCGCCTTGCCATCATCTTTGTGAATGGATTCTTGGTGATGCTGGCAGGTGTTCTCCAGGTGATGTTCCGCAACCAGATCCGCTTCTCATGGGCGCTCATCTTCTACGGTCTGGCAGGTATCTTCATCGGATTATGGCTCTATCATAGCCGGTTTATGCCACGTCCTAAGGAGGATGTGCAGACGGACAGAACTGTGGGCGAAGTGGCTCACGAACTGAAGAATATGTTCCGCACCTTCTTCGTGAAGTTCGGATTGGGAGAAACCGTCTGTGTGATGCTCTTCCTCTTGCTCTACCGATTCCCAGAAGCGCTTCTGAACACCATGACCAAGACCTTCATCCTCCGTCCTAATTCGCAGGGCGGACTGGGACTGTCTCCTCAGGAATATGGCTTTGCCAATGGTACTGTGGGATTGATAGGTTTGCTGCTGGGTGGCATTCTTGGTGGCATTCTGGTGAGCAGGGATGGAATGAAGAAATGGCTCTGGCCTCTGGTTTGCGCCATCACCTTGCCTGATGTGGTTTACATCTATCTGAGTTACTCGCTCAACAGCAACCTCATCGTGGTTTCCAGCTGTCTTTTCGTCGAGCAGTTGGGTTATGGTTTGGGTTTCACGGTTCTTACCCTTTACATGTTGTTCTATAGTCAGGGCAAGTTCAAGACTTCCCATTATTCCATCTGCACGGGTATCTCTTATCTCGGTTTGATGTTGCCTGGTATGGTTTCGGGATATCTGAAAGATATGGTAGGTTACCGCATGTTTTTCATCATCGTGATGGCATGTTGCGCCATCACCTTCCTGGTTACTGCATTCCTGAAGATTGATCCTAATTTCGGAAAGAAAGAGAAAGAGGAAATCGAGGAGGAAGAAATGGAAGTGATAGAATAAATTCCTATATATAAATAGGTGAAAATACAGGAAAAGGTCGTTGGGATTCGTCTCAACGACCTTTTTACGTTAAACTAATAAAATTTTTGGGCTCCTTCTCTTGTGATATCATTTTTATATCGTATATTTGCGATATCAAAATGATATCAATATTAATAACGTGATAAATGAGTTAAATTATGGAAAATAAGGAATTTACGTATCAGGGTAAGACCTTGAATGGCATCCTGATGTTAGTGTTAAACATCATCGGCTTCCTGACTGGAGTTGGTTTGTTTATATTTGCCTGCATTTCGGAAGAGAGCTGGGTGGCAAATGTCTGTGGCGTTTGCGGCGTACTGCTTCTCATCCTGAGCATCATCTGCGTTTGCGGTTTCATCCTGGTGGAGCCTGGTCAGGCTCGCGTATTGCTTTTCTTCGGTAAGTATCGTGGCACTTTTACAGAGCCGGGTTACTATTGGCTGAATCCGTTTATCAGTCAGAAGAAGCTTTCACTTCGTGTCCGCAACCTCGATGCCGAACCTATCAAGGTGAATGACAAGACGGGTAATCCTATCATGATTGGTATGGTTCTGGTATGGAAGTTGAAGGATACCTACAAGGCTATCTTCGAGATTGATACCCAGACGATGGCAGAGGGTTCTGCAGGTCAGGCAGGCATTGGTGCATCTGCTGCACAGATCATGAATATGCTGGGCCGCTTTGTTCAGATTCAGGCAGATGCTGCTCTCCGACAGGTAGCCGGACAGTATGCCTACGATGATGACGAGGGTGGAAAGGAGAATCAGATTACGCTTAGAGATGGAAGTGATGAAATCAACAAGGAGTTGGAGACTCGCATCGATGAGCGATTGGCAATGGCAGGTATCGAGGTGGTAGAGGCCCGCATCAACTATCTGGCTTATGCGCCGGAGATAGCCGCCGTGATGCTTCGTCGCCAGCAGGCTTCAGCCATCATTTCTGCCAGAGAGAAGATTGTAGAGGGAGCCGTGTCGATGGTGAAAATGGCATTGCAGAAGTTGAGCGATGAAGATGTGGTAGAGCTTGATGACGACAAGAAGGCAGCCATGGTCAGCAATCTCCTCGTAGTGCTTTGTGGCGATGATACCGCCCAGCCTGTAGTAAATACGGGAACATTGAATCATTAAAAAAGTATGGCAAAAAAGGAAACAAATACAAAAAGTTTTATATTACGCATTGATTCGGAAACGATGGGTGCCATTGAAGCGTGGGCGGAAGATGAATTCCGCTCAACCAACGGCCAGCTGCAATGGATCATCGCCGAAGCGCTGCGCAAGGCTGGCAGACTGCCTAAAAAAAAGAAGGCTGCATCAAAGAAATCAAAGGAGGAAGATGAATCAAATCAAATAGAAGAGAAGAAGAAAAATGAAGAATAAAATATTTAATTTTGTGCTTGATTTATTCAAGAATGACGATAAGGAAGAGCCAGCTGGCATCTTTGCGCAAGTCAAGATCTATCGTTCAACAAGTGCCAGGGTCTTTGAATTTATTGTAGGAATCCTGGTTCTTTCCATGTGGTTGCTTACCATCAGAAACTTCATTCATTCCACATCTGATGATTGGCCTTATCTTCTTCTGTTGGCTGGAATGGGTACTGCTTTCCCTATCGCTTGTTTGCTTCACAGCTATCATCCAAAGCCCAATGACTTTCCTTTCGTCAAGATTGTCAATGCCCGACAGGTATATTATCTATCTCAGTCGGGTCGCTATGCAGCTTTATGGTCAGCCCTCTTCTGGTTATGGTTAAGCTGTTTTGATTTGATAGATAGCGAGGATTTGTTTTTTGGAGGAATGGTAGCTTGTTGTGTGCTTTTATGTCTGAACTGTGTATTCTTTATCTATAAGATATACCAGTTGAGAAACCTGGTAGAAGTTGAGGATCCAAAGCCAGCTATCAAAAACGAAAAACTCCTGACCATCGGTGTATTGGTATTGACGATAGTTTTAGGATTTGCGATGCGTCTCCTGCCTATTTGGGATTGTATGCCAAGTATGTTAGGTAGTTTTTTAAGGGGAATCCTCGTCATAGCTATGGTAGTAGGCATCGTCTGGGTATGCAATAGATACTTCGGCCTTTTCCGTGAAATAGATAAAGACGCCTCCGATTCATCCAGGAAATAGAGGAGTCTTTGGTTCTTTTTGGTATAAAAGATACAACTAGTTTTACCCACACGCCCTGAAAGGGCAGAAGCTCCTAGCCCAGGGCAACACCCTGGGTTATAGTAAGTTGTTGCCAATGTCGCCCTGTAAGGGCAAAAGCTTTGTATATGGGATGCTTTTGCTCTTGCAGGGCGCTATTTTTTTTCATTTTATTCCCCGATAATCGTTGCGATGAGGTGTCGGCTTCCGCCTCCTTCTCTGAATTCGCAGAGATAAATCCCCTGCCAGGTACCAAGGTTCAATCTGCCGTTGGTAATAGGAATGGTGAGCGATACACCCACCATGCTTGATTTGGCATGTGCCGACATATCCGTAGGTCCTTCATCCTGGTGCAGGTATCTTGGGTCGCCATCTGGAACCAGTCTTTCGAAGATACCCTTCAAATCATGTCTCACATCCGGGTCGAAGTTCTCGTTCAGCGACAATCCGCAACTGGTATGTCTTACGAAGAGATTCAGAATCCCCGTCTTAGGCAGCGCCGGCAAGTTCCTCATCACCTCGTTGGTTACGAGGTGAAAGCCGCGAGGAAGCGGGCGCAATGAAAATTCTACTTGCTGTATCATATTCTTCTTTTTGTTTATATTCTTATACTTTATACTTCTATCTTTATACTTTATAATTCCTTTTTCAGCCATTCACCGAAGAACTTATCGTACAGTTCGTAAGTTCCATCCGTCTCTGTAACAAAATCTTTCTCCAATAATCCCTTGATACCACCTTGTACAAAACTGGCGGAAGGAAGATTGTGTTTCTTTATGAATGCCGATGACATGATGTTTTGAGCCTTGCCAGCGTTGCAGATGGCAATGAGAAGTTCCTTTTGCTTAGCTGGCAACTGAAAGAGAAGTGCTTCGTATGCAAAAGCACTCTCGTCTATAATCGAGTTGAGCGCCAGTTCCATCATCTTATCATCAGCCAGTTCCATCATCTTGTCATCAGCCTTTTCTGTGAGCGAGAAAATCTTATTGAGCATTCTTTGCAGATACCAGGTGATGCCATCAAAACGGTCGTATATCTGATAAATGGTTTCTCGTTTGATAAACTTCTGTCTTTCCTCGAAAAGTCGAGTGGCGAAGTCTGCATACACCTCTCTATCAATAGCTTTCAGCGTTTTGATAGAGGTGCTCAGATAGAAAGGACGGGCATGACTCAAGAACATTTCCGACATCATGTTGCGTTGGGATCCGGCAAAGATGAAACTGGCATTATGGCAGTGCTGGATGTAGGTGCGCAGTATGGCTTCCACATTCGCTTCTCTATAGCTGCTGATGGTTTGGAATTCATCAATAGCCACGATGCAAGGCTTATCAGCACTCTCCAGATAATGGAAAATTTCATCGAGCGTTGTGGTTGGACTGGTGATTTCTCCCAAATCTACTCCCCACGAAGGCACGCCGTTCATATCGAAGCTGATGGATGAACGGAGTGAGTGGAGGCAGTTAAGAAAATGTTCCACTACTTTGGTGCCTTTAGGTTTAAGACTTTGCAGAATACTTCTGCCTAGTTCCTGAATGAAGTCAGCTAGGTTTTTCGTGGCATAAATATCTACAAGAAAGGTATAGTATTTATCCTTGATTTCTTCTTGGGCATAGACGTGTTGCACCAACCCTGTCTTGCCGATTCTTCTAGGTGCAATCAGGGTGATATTATTGCCATTCTTGATTTCTCTTATCAAGTCGATGGTTTCCTTTTCTCTGTCACAGAAGTAAGCGTCGGATATGTATCCTCGCAGAATAAACGGATTCTCAATCATTGTATATTGTCTTCTTTATTGTCTTTGAATAGTCTTATATCTTTCTGATAATCATAGTGCAAAGGTAATTATAATTTTATTATTATAATATTATTATAATGCAAATATAGGAAAGTTTAACCATTTAAGGGGTCTATACACCACCTTTTCATCGTGGCATATAGACCCTTGTCGTTTTTTCTACTAACCTTCCAACACCCATTTCCATGCTGGTCTTATTTCTATCTTGAGTCCATCACGCACAATCTCCCCTTCATCCTCGTAGGTGAATATCATGGCTCGCTTCAGAGGATACAAACCATGCAAGGCTACTAATGCTTTCACTTCACGCTCTATGGTTTCTCCGTCGCTCATCTGATAGCTCGCCTGCACAGCCAGTCCCTCATCAGGCACATAGAAATCCACCTCTATGTTTTTATTGTAATAGTATAAGCCCTTGCCGTATTTCTTATACAATGTAATTGCGCAAAGATTCTCCAGCAAAGAGGTATTCGGATTGCTGATGAAAAGATGCAGCAGCCCATTATCTACAAAATAATGTTTTTTGATTGTTTCTTTCTCCACGAACTTGGAAACATAATTATCGATAGAAATCAATAAGCATGATTCCTGCAGATAGCGAACATACTCCATTACTGTTGATGGGCTACATGAAGTACCGGTTGCTTTTATCAGATTACTCAAACGGTTCAAGGAGCATGGCTGTTTCACGCTTTCTGCCAATCTTCTTACACAAAGGCGTAAGGCATCCTCGTTCTTTACCTTGTGACGAACCACCAGGTCATTAAAGAAAATACGATTATACAAGCTGTTTAACCATACTCTCTTTTCTTGAAAATGCACAAGCTCAGGGAACCCACCCCAGTCGAAATAGGTTCGGAAATGGCGCTGCAGTTCATTTGCTTTTCGTCCATATTGCCAATTCTTAGAAAGCAACACTCCAACAGCTTTCAGATATTCAGTAAAGCTATATGGAAATACGCTGATATCCAGATATCTTCCTCCCAATACAGTCTCTATGTCTCGACTCAGCATTTTGGCATTGCTGCCAGTGATATAGATATGATATTTTTGGTTGGCTAGGCGGCGTGCAAAGTTTGCCCACCCTTCCACATTCTGTATCTCATCAAAGAAGAAGATGGGCTGACTGTCATACATGCTATGATAAGCTTGCAATATAAGGTCAAAGTCTGTTACCGACATTCCTTGCAAGCGTTCATCGTCAAAGTTGACATATACTATATTTTCTATCTCAACTCCATTTGCCAGCAATTGCTGAATTCTCTGGTATAGCAAATAGGATTTTCCTGCTTGCCTTACTCCAACAAACACATAATTGCCATACTCCTCTAGGTCTAGAGGACGCTGTACCAAAGGAATACGACCTATATATTCCTGGTTCTCAGCTATTATCGCTCGAAATAATTCCTTTTCCATATACTTGCTTTTTGCGGCAAAAGTACAAATTTTATTCGATACTACAAAATAAAAACGGTATTTTTTATTCGGTAGCAACGAATAAAATGTTTTATTACTTTTCGCTGATACCGAATAAAATCTATTAATAAAGCTATTTCATGGCGTGTAGTGTCATTCGAGGTGAAAGCCGCGAGGAAGCGGGCGCAATGAAAATTCTACTTGCTGTATCATATCATTCTTTGTTTTTATATTTCAATAGTCTGTATCTTTCTGATAATCATGGTGCAAAGATAATTATAATTTTATTATTATACTATTATAATGCAAATATAGGAAAGTTTAACCATTTAAGGGTATCTCCTTCAATTAAGTCGAGTATATCTCTTCCAATCACGTTGGGTATTTCCTTGCTATCTGCTACCCCGAAAAAACTTCTTCTTTAGAAGAAGGAAAAAAACAAGAAAAATAATCCCGAAAATATTTGGTGGTTTCAGAATAATGATGTACTTTTGCACCCGAAATCAAGCATTAAGAGTTGCCCAGTTGCGGCACACCAACCGAGTTTCGCATAGAGATAACCACGGTGGTAAAAGAATGTGTAAGTGTTTAACAACTTAAAATAATTATCTTTATGAATCCAAATTCAGATTTAAAGAACAATGAGAGTGTAATGGCAGTTAATGCCGAGTCTTCGACAATTAAGGCTGCAAATGCCAAGTTATCAGCTGTTGATGCAGGTTATGCCGAGTCAAGAATTTCAGAGTATGCAGCCCGTTTTGCCGCTTACAGCGATGAGCGTTTGAAGCAGACCGTGGATCACGAGCGCAAGGTTCGTGGTTGGGGCAGCGAGCGCAGCTACTTTCTCGCCGCCCTGCGAGGAGAGTGTGAGAAACGAGGCATTGATTACTGCTAATCAAGCCCCCATCTGTGTGAATCTGTGAATTGAAAATCGGCGGCCGAAGGGAAAGCCAAATCTGTGGGAGTTTATGACTTGAATTCCTCGATGAAGGGTTGCAGGTTTCCACCTCTTGGCGAGTTATGGTCTTCAAGAATGGCGAAGGCGATGAGCTTGTACTTGTTCTTGAACTCCTTCTCGTTGATGACTTCGTGAAACAGTCTTGCGATATGTTTCGGAGGATTGTGGAAGGCACCGCAACCGAAAGCACCGAGCACGATGCTGTCGTGTCCGTTCAGCAGACCGATACGCAGCATCGTCCTCATTTTGTTTTTCGTCAGTGCGGCATCCTCTTCGCAGATGTTCCCATCCTTATCCAGTTCTGGATGATTGATGGCAGCAACAGCCACGAACGACATATAATAAGGAGTATCGAGCAAGGCAAAGTCATCCTTGGCTCCAGCCCTGAACACGGTAGCGTCTGGCACATAGATGCCTCCGAATCTCACAGGCATTGGATATTGGAACTTGCTTTTCTCCAATCCGTAATCCTCGGCATATTCTGCATAACGATACATAGAGAGAAAGAGGTTGGTGCTGCGGAAGAGGCTCTCTTCCTGTGCCCGGCTTCCGTTCTTCACGCCACCGCCCGGGTTGCGACGGCTTGCCAGGTTGAGAACCACGGGATTGTATCCTTCTTGTTGCAACTGATGACCGCAATGGATGCTGTCGTCATTCTTCACAATAATCTTGGTGGAACCATCTGCAAGGCTAGGTACATTAGAAGCATCCAGTGGCTTGGTATAGAATCTGCTTCCCTTCAGCATCTTCGTATTGTCGAGCAGTTTCACTTCCTCCCCATTCTCAGAGGTGTAATGTCCCTCCAGTACAATATCTATAGTTTGCTGATATACGTCAGCCAGTTGTCTTCTGTCGTTTATCATGATTTCTTCTGTTTTAAACTAAGAGTCTTTAAATACTTCGTTAATCTTCTGTCAATAAGTCACAATATATGAGTTTGGTATTTCTTAATTATCTTAATCCAGATTTGCGTAACATTTCTCTCATTTTTATAACAAAGGGGTCTTTATTTCATATGTTGCGTAGTCAATTATGTTGGCTTCACATCAGAAAAGCTTATCCACAAAGGATTCTTTTGATTTCTACA
>CAKPWR010000034.1 GCA_934196725.1 uncultured Prevotella sp. | reverse complement strand
TTTCTCAAAAATATTGCTCCTTCATATATTCATATAAAAAATGAGGCTTTGTACTAAAATTTGAGAAGAACCCTATCTTTTAAATTATTCACATCAGCATCTAACGTATTAAACTCATAAAATCTTCGATAAATTTCATCAGTATACATACCAGGACCTCCACCATCCCTATATAATTTAAAAGGCAAATGAACCAATTCCGTCAATTGCATATTATCATTTACATATATATCCAGTTGTAGATACTTGTATTTTTCACATTTCCAATTATTGCCAACTTCTACAAAATCATCTTTTGCAGATTTTTTCGATGACATTATGTTGAAAATAATAGGCAAAGACGTTTTTCCTTGATTCTCTATCCATTTTAATAGTATCTTTTTAGCCTCATCTAAAGCTAGCTCCTTTGCAGAATCATCACTTTCGGATTTGACTTCTATCCAAACTGGGTTTTTCATCTCTAAATCTAAAAAAGAGCCAGAACGAACTAATATTTTTTTCTTTACGTTTTCCATATACAAAGGATTTTCATCAAGGTCTTTTAACCAACCAGAACACAACTCTTTGACATCGTGATTATAACCTATTACTGATATAAAACAACAATTCTTTGGAGCTTCACCATTATAATTACGCTCTATAACTGTATTTATTAATTGATTCACCAATTGAGTTGCAACAACAGCCTTACTTTTGGACACACTTTTAAGCAAACTATTCATTCGAATAGATTGTTCAATAACGATTATCCAAATGGTTGGATTGAATCTTGACATTATATCTTTTTCCAATACCATAAGTACACCTCTATTCTCAACTTGTTCCCAGAAGTTAGTTTGTTAGTTGTTAAATACCAATGAATTGGCGTGGGACTATTGCCTTTAAGCCAGAATAGAGGTTGTGGAAGGACCTATCTGCTAGCATAGGACAATAGCCCACGCCAAAAGGGTATATTATTCCTCTTCTATTTTGAAAAGGATACAATAATCCTAAAGGCGTGAGAATACTGTTCACTATCCAAGCAGATTTCGAAACTTCCACATTTCTATTCTAGGATAACGTTCAATACGCTCATTCATTTGAGTCTTCATCGCAGCCGTTCTTTTCCGCCTGCTCCAACTCTATGGCAAAAGTAAGCAATATTCTTGATACCGCCAAACTTTTTGCTATTTTTTTATCGTTAGGACTCGATTTTTTCTGAAAAGGATTAGAAAAAAGCACCGGATGCCGCCACTGCAGAAAAGATAACACTTCCACATTCCTATTCCATGACGACTCCTATGCCTATATACCTCTAACTTTTCAATCTTCCTTATCCTATTTCAAAATTCTAGTTCTTCACCACCGTTCCCTTTCTGGCATTCACCGTAAAATTACCGAGCGATGACTTCACCTGATACACACCATTCTTGGCACTCACCAGCTTTGCCGACATTCCCATAAAGCTGACACCGCCATCCTTCTTCTCTATGGTGTACTTTCCAAACGGAGTATTCACAACAATGTGGTGCTTGGTGTTCTCAACCACTCCATACACTTTGCCAGATGGAGCCTGCTTTACCTGCTCGGCTACGCTCTTTACGGCATTTGCTACATCGGTGTTGTTACTCTTTGCAAAACTGGTTGTGGTGGCAGCTACTACCATCATCAACGAAATCAAAATCTTCTTCATACCTTATTATATATTAAAGGGTTATACTTCATTTTCCTCGTTCCACGATTCTTTCTTTTCCATCGCTTCCCGATTACGACTACAAAAGTAAGAAGATTATTTCTATCCTCCTAACATCAAAACCTACCTTGTATGAAATACCATTCTGAATGTACCAAATGATAAAGAGGAGGCATCATAAGCCTAAATTACAGTTGGCGCATAACAGTTGACCTACGCATGCACATCACCTGTTGTGCAAGCGCATATCAACTGATATGCAAGCGCACAACAGCTGTTGTGCGACCGGAGATACTAACTAACTCAAAAGCATATACTATCTTATCTAACAACTTATACTATGTTTTCCAACAACATATCAGTAACATTCCAACAAACAAAAAAGGGTGAATCATTAACTTATGACACACCCTCTTTGATAAATCAGACACACAACTGATATTACCTTATAAAATTATACACAAACTCATAATCCCCATTCTTCAGCCATGCAGGAACAGGTTTAAAATACTATGTCCAGAACTCTTCTTCGCCAGAGGGTTGCATCCTGCCCCCGCATTTGGGGCATGTGTGCATATCCCACTTGTGAATCCTGTCAGAACCGCATCTTAGACAGAGTCTTCCCACCAGAGAATTGAAGCTAGGTGCAGCATCACCTATCACTCCACCCACCACAAGAGGTACTATGTTCCTGCAGTCTGGACAAGCCATGGCTTCAATATGCTGCCCCATGAAACCACGTCCCTCATATATTACGGTCTCGTACCCACATTCCTGGCATCTGAAAATCTTCTTTTTTGACATAATCCATCTCCTTATCTATTTTTATATTTTCAGAGTGCAATATTACGCAAAGGCAGTATTTGTTTGCGATAACCTATTCCACCTCCTTATTCCTGATGCAGAATGGAAATCACCCCATCAAGCATCCGTCCAACCCAACAACCTTCCGTCAATATTTATAACCAAAATTCATATACCTACAAGTTTTGAATCTAGCGATAAAAATAAGGGGAATTGAGAGGCTGGGAATCCTTGTTTTCTGCTCTATATTAAGAACAAGACCTATAGTTGTACAACTATAGGGGTTATAGTCGTACAACTATAGATTTTCCTCAACGGTATCATCTTGTCATAAAACCATAAATACCTAATTACCAGCAAGTTACCACATTCCTTCATATTTGCAATATTCTTAAAGAAACAATAAGCGTCTGAAAATACGAGAATCTCAGCCAAGCTAATGTAAAGAAAACTCATTCTTCATAACGCCTCAGCAGTTTCCCAATCTACACCTCATCAATTCTATGCAACTTCCAACCATCAAACTGCATGATGATTCTATGCAACTGGGTTCCCTGCCGCAAAGCCTCAACTCTCGGAGCCTCAGCATATTTCTTGATCTGAAGTTCAGCTTCCTCCCATTGCTTGGCTATCAACTTCTCATGCACCTTTCCAGACATTCCCTTTTCTTTCTTTGGAATTAATTTCAATTCCAAGATGTAGCTATGCTTCGTTGGATAATGCGTCAAATCAGGCAAGAGGAAGAAATCACAATAACCATGATTCAATTCCAACTCGGGAGCAGTATAATAATAACTATTAAGACTCAAATACGCCATGAAAAAGCCCTGCAGATTGCGCTCGCCTTCTATGGAATCCCGAACGGACGAAACGGCTGCATATGCCGAAGCCATATATTCCAAAGTATCCTTCCACTTTCCTTCAAAAGCCATCAATGTAAACTTATATTCCAAGTCAGACAGATTGACATATCTATCATCCTGATATTCTTCCAGCAAATAGCCATAATATTGCTTGCGAACATTATTATTAGGAATCCCCAAAACCAGCTGACTGCCAAAGGTGCCCTTGATGGTAAGCATGCCATAATAGAAAAGCAAACTCGGGAATATCTGAGGATTGGTTATCATTCTGGCAGGAAATGTCTCTTCCAGCCGAGTGATAATCTGTCCTGTCGCTGCTATCTTCCGAATAATACCCTTACGGTCACCATCCAGTCTGTCAAGCTGAATCAACTTGCGCATCTTGTTGTAATCCGTCTTTGTATTCGGATCTATCATTTCCTTAGGACCTTCCCCCCGGTTCATGAAATTGCGAAGGAAATAGAGCACCATATCGCAGTTGAACATCCTACTCTGAGTTTCCAAGGCTCCCCTGGAAAAACAATAGTTATCATACCAAGGTTTCATTTCTTCAATGATTTCCTCTACGTTGCTATCAGGACGCATCATCCCTTTTTCCTTATAATAGGTGAACATCTCTCGCACATCCTCCGTAGAGAAGCCCAACATCTGATTGAATTCCTCATTGGTAGAAATATGCCAGCCGATATTAAAGCCACTGGTTACATCATCCAATGTTACAGGACTGACACCTGTGATGAATATACGATCAAAAGAACCTTTAAACTTCTTAAAGATGTCTCGATAGAATCCTGCTGCGTGCGTGATAGCCCTATACACATCCTCTCCATGCTCGTTAAGCACGGTATTCGTAAAGTTATCATACTCATCTATAATAAGATAGAGAGGGTATGACTTTGACTTAGCTTCATTGATGATAATGGAAAACTTTCCAGCTGCATCTTCTGTTTCCCGAACCTTTCTGATGGTTTCCTCCTGATAGTATTCATGATAATCACGCACAAAACCATCCATTTCTACTCCCAGATAGAAATTGAATCGCTCTTCCAGTTTTTCAATGTTTCCTCCTACCTGTGAGAAATCAAGATACATCACCTGAAACTTTCCCTGCAAAGAGGTAGGATGCTGACTTATCCATAAACCACCAAACTTTTCCTGGAATTTATCCTTGTGCCTTACATCATAGTAAGCACGAAGCATACTGATGAACAAGCTCTTACCAAAACGGCGAGGGCGAATGAAAAAGAGGTTGCGAGCCTGACTTTCCAACTTTGGCAAATACATGGTCTTATCGACATAGTATAGATTGTCTCTTCTTACTACATCGAAATCCGATACGCCATATGGTACTTCTTTTATCTGATTCTGCTCCATGACACAATTGATTTAAAACACTATTTTTCGGCAAAGTTACAAAAAATAATGATACAAGCAAAAGAATATCCCGAAAATAAAGCGATATGACTTGATTTTCGGGATATTCTTACAGATTACCTACTTCATTTTCCACCCATCAATGGTTCCCGTCTTCGATGAGAAGTTGCAGCCTATCTGATAAATCTTTCTGCCATCTGCAGCATATTCCCTGGCATAGCCCATATCCTCTATCTGCTTCAGAGCTTCCTCAGCCGAACCATCACGCTTGAACTCGAAGATGTAGATATAATTCTGGGTCTCAACCACGCAATCTACCCTACCTTCGCTTTGCTGTTTTTCGATGAAGACCGTGAAACAGCTGATCATTCTCAATACAAGATAGAAGGTGTATTGGAAATAACGCTCCTTCTCTCGCTCATCATCCTTGCGACGCTGCGTGTATGGAATGCTGGCAAAGAAGGAAGTGAGCAGTTTCTCCAACTGTTTACAATCGCCCACGTCCATAGCACTCACCACTTGTAAAACAAAAGCATCAGTCGACTCTTTTGGCTGTAAATAGCTAGTAGCCACCAAAGTAAGGAAACCATTTTTTACCTCATCATTCGGAAAATCCAAAAGATAGGAATCCGTATTCATGTTCCAATCCTTTATCGTAAGATAGCCACTCTGATAAATCATAGGCAATGGCGCTTCTACATCTGCTCGATAATCCACGAAACTACTTGTTGGATAATACTTGCCAGTCAACTCATTCAAATTCTCCTTAAAATGGGAAAGCAAGCGAACCAAATAAGTTGGTGTACCAGTACGAAACCAAAAGTCACTTAGTCTCTTCTTGCTCAAAGAATTCAAGATACTAAACGGATTATAGATATCGAGCATGTCAGAGCTAAAATGATAACCGTCGAACTTACGTTTCAACTTATACTTCATCTCAGCCTCTGAAACCCTATATCTCTCTGCCATTGCCTTGATTTGCTCCCTAAAGGTCGTATATAGTTCTTCCTTGGTGATTCCACAAAGAGCCTCATAGTGCTCATCCAAGCTAATGTCATCAGGTTGGTTAAAACCACTGAACACACTCACCTGAGAGAACTTGGTAACGCCAGTCAACAAAACAAACTGCAAATCGGCATCGGCTGCCTTGAAAACTGAATAAAAACCTTTCAAAACTTCTCTATTCCATTCCTCCAACTTTCTCTTCTGACCATTGATTGTAATATTCAAATCTTGGTCCAAGACATCTAGCAAAGGCTTGTCGTATTCATCAATCAAGACAACAGCACGAAGACCTGTTTTCTCATGGGCAGCTTTGAGGACAGATACAAATCGGCTTCCCAATCCTTCTGCAAACTCATCCCTCCCATATATTTTTTCCTGTCGTTCGACAAAACCTAACAGGGTTTTATCCAACATTCCTGCATCAGTAAAATTAATGCCATTGAAATCTATATGAAACACAGGATATTGCTTCCACTCCTTCTCCAGTTTGTCGATGGCAAGCCCCTTGAACAACTCCTTTTTCCCCTCGAAATAGCATTTCAAGGTAGATACGAGCAAGGACTTTCCGAATCGTCTTGGACGACACAGAAAGTAAATATTGCCATCATGTACCAAATCATAAACGAGATCTGTTTTATCAAGATAAACATATCCACCCTCTATGATTTTTTCGAAGTCTTGTATTCCTATAGGATATTTCATATTGCTGCCTTTTTAAATTCTTTCGGCAAAGTTACAAAAAATAATGATACAAGCAAAGAAATAGCCCGAAAAAATAATGAGATTGCAAAATACCATATTTGTGGGATTGTTGACAAAGATAAAAAATTATACCTTTGCCTTCTAAAAATAATAGTTTAAAATTATGGTAGAAACAATGAATGATATGGGAAATAGACAGCTGGATAGCAATGCTGGCTGCAGAAGACAGATTGGGAGTTTCCAATAAAGTTTCTCGCTTCGTATTGCCTATCTGTACTACCATCAACATGAATGGTTGTGCAGCATTTATCCTTGTAACCTCCTTATTCCTGATGCAGAATGGAGGAATGCCTTTACCTTGGTCTACGATGATTCTCTGGCTCTTCATTTCTGTTATCTCAGCAGTGGGTAATGCAGGTGTGCCGATGGGATGTTATTTCCTGACCCTGTGTCTGTGCCATGGTGGATAGGGATTTGAAAAGATAATCACCCCATCAAGCATCCGTCCAACCCAACAACCTCCCGTCAAAATTTATAACCAAATTTTATATACCTACAAATATTGAATCTAGCGATAAAAATAAGGGGAATTGAGAGGTCGGGAATCCTTGTTTTCTGCTCTATATTAAGAACAAGACCTATAGTTGTACGACTATAAGGTTACAGTTGTACAACTATAGGGGTTATAGTCGTACAACTATAGATTTTCCTCAACGGCAACATCTTGTCAAGAAATTATAAATACCTGATTATCAATAAATTCCTATTCTTCTTCATATTTGCGATATTCTCAAAGAAACAATAAGCGTCTGAAAATACGAGAATCTCAGCCAAGCTAATGTAAAGAAAACTCATTCTTCATAACGCCCTTTCGGCGTGCCATCATCGACTGTGAACGATGGGATATGGACATCAGAATGTACTTATATTTTTTCTCCGAATAAATCGTCCAATTCCACTTCGCTCTGAATCATGCCTTCCTGGGCATTCTTCTTTAATCCTACAGCTGTAACGAAAGTTAGATGCAGTGCCTTACTGGTATTTGACGCTTGGCGGAAGATTTCTCTTCTGTCCAGCAGTTTTTGCAGATAAGCAGGGGTGATGTCGTATGCCTTGAGAGAATACTTCATTTCGCAGAGATTGATAATCTGGTCCCTGCGGTCTAATATAAGGTCAATCTGTGCACCTTCAATTCCTTTTTCCTTGTTGGCTTTCTGTTGCCAGGAATATACATTCGTCTGTACTCCCAGAATACCTAGCTTCTTCTTGATTTGCGAGATATGGTGAAGGCAGAGCTGCTCGAAAGCATAGCCGCTCCAGGCACGATGGGATGGAGAGTCTATCATGTTGCTCCAAAGATGTTCGTCGGTCTCTTCTTTACCTTTTATATAATGTAAATAGAACAAGGTATAGAGGTCGGTCAACTGATACATGGCACCGTTCGATTTGTTCCCGAAAGAGTTATATTTCCTAATGAAGTCGCAACTGATGAGGTCATTAAATGCCTCAGTCAGTTTCCCGCCCGATGTGAGATGCAACGCCTTCATCACATCTTCTCTTGTCATACCCACCTTTTTCTTGGCAAGAAGTTCCACAATTCTGCGGTAAAGTATGGAATCCTTAAAGAGTGAGCGGAACAGGAACTCGTATTCATTGGATAGTTCTGCGCCTTCTGCGAAAAAAAGCATGTCAATATTTTGAGGCAAGCTATATTGCTTGTCTATCATGTTGAGGTAAAATGGCGTGCCTCCCATAATCATGTAGCATTCTGCTATCTGATGGCGTGTCCATACGATACCTTTTGATTGTAAGAAAAGCTCTGTCTCGTTAAGGTCAAAGGGGGCGAGGTAAATTTTTCTGGTTACCCGATTATGCAAGCCGCCTTTGTCACCCAAAAGCTTATTGGTCATCCAGGTAGTAGCAGAACCGCAGACGATGAACTTGATGTTTGGCTGGTCTGAAGCCCATCCGTTCCAAAACAGGTCTAGGGCACGGATGAAATTAGACTTCGGCGTATCCAGCCATGGCAGTTCGTCTATGAAGATGACGATTTGGTCTCTTTCTTCCAATAGGGTGGAGAGATAAACACGCAGTTGAGAGAATGCCTCGAACCAGTTTTTAGGTTTGGGTTGTTTCTTTCCGGAATACAATGCCAACTGCTCGCTGAAGTAAGCGAGCATCTCGTTCTTGGAGCATTGGTACACCCCCGTCATATAGAAACAATACTTCTCGCCCAAGAGTTGTTTGACGAGATATGTTTTGCCGATTCGTCTTCTGCCATAGATGGCGATGAATTCTGGCTTGTCGGAATTGATACAATTCTCTATCAGCTCAATTTACCGTTTTCTTCCAATGATATTTTGCAGCATATCTTCTTTAATTTTGATCTGGTGCAAAGATAATGCTAAATAATGAAAAAACGATGGAAATTTGGGAAAAAGTGCCGATAGTGGTGCCAAAAGTTGCTTTTTCAGGCACTTTTGGCACCACTATCGGCACTTATACCAGAACCTGCCATCGCCATGTTTTCTTCCATTATTTTCGTTTTCGGGACTTCTGAAACTCATATTGCGCCATCAGCTTGTCGAATTCCGCAGTGACTTTATCCATACGATCTTTAAAAAGCTGCGTTACCTCCTTATAGGCTCGCAACTTATCTTGTTGACCTGCCTCTTCCGTTTCCTTAGCCTTCTGGCTCAAGAATTTAAAAACCGTCATGAATGCTTTCAAATCAGCTTGTTGCTGAAGTATTTTAGCTTGTATAAACTCTTCCTGTATCATAAATCACTTACCATTAATAATTCTACGACTCATGGATTGCACGCTGTAACATGCGAATTGTTTCCAGCTGGTGCTTATTACTCTGTTGTAAGACGAATTTCTGCATCTTGGAATAAGCCACAGCCAAACTTCCTGCCTCGATACGGGCATCCTTTTCTTCATCCGTCGGTTCACTTGAACTATACGGAGCATGAAACTGAGCCTCATATTGCTGATATTTTTCTTCCAGCATCAAGGAGACCTCATTCAATATATTGCCTACCTGATCTCGGTAGTCTATTGTTTCAATTGTTAACATTGTTTGTATTACTTTAAATATATTGGTGCAAAGTTACACATTATAAATGAAAAATACGAAGAAATCGTGGAAAATTAACTAAAACTTAGGGCACGAGACAAGAAAAAGGCAGGTAGTATTTGTTTTCTCAAAAACTTTTCAACCGTACAGGTCGAACTTCTTAAAGATGTCTCGATAGAATCCTGCAGCGTGCGTGATAGCCCTATATACATCCTCTCCATGCTCGTTAAGCACGGTATTCGTAAAGTTATCATAGTTACAAAAAATAATGATACAAGCAAAGGAATATCCCGAAAATAAAGCTATATGACTTGATTTTCGGGATATTCTTGCAAATCACCTACTTCATTTTCCATCCATCAATGGTTCCCGTCTTCGATGAGAAGTTGCAGCCTATCTGATAAATTTTTCTGCCATCTGCCGCATATTCCCTGACATAGCCCATATCCTCTATTTGCTTAAGGGCTTCCTCTGCCGAACCATCACGCTTGAATTCGAAGATGTAGATATAGTTCGGAGTCTCTACCACGCAATCTACCCTACCTTCGCTTTGCTGCTTTTCGATGAAGACCGTGAAACAGCTGATCATTCTCAATACGAGATAGAAGGTGTATTGGAAGTAACGCTCCTTCTCTCGCTCATCGTCCTTGCGACGCTGGTTATAAGGAATGCTGGCAAAGAAGGATGTCAAGAGATTCTCCAATTCCCTGCAATCGCCTTCTTTCATTACCTTTACAACCTGAACAACCCAGGCATCCGTAGAACCTGAAGGTTTCAAATAACTTGTTGCCAACATGGTCAAAAAGCCATGTTTTACCTCATCATTCGGAAAATCCAGAAGATAAGAATTTGTATCCATTTCCCAATCTTTGATAGTAAGATAACCGCTCTGATAAATCATTGGCAAGGGTGCCTCTTTGTCTGCCTTATAGTCGATAAAGCTACTTACTGGATAATATTTGTTGACGATTTCGTTGATATTCTCATCAAAATGCGTCAACAAACGAACCAGATAAGTTGGCGAACCTGTGCGGAACCAATAATCATCCAGTCTGTTCTTGCTAAAGGCATTCAAGATGCTGAAAGGATTATAGATATCAAGCATATTGGGACTGAAGTGGTAACCATCAAACATTCTTTTCAGCTTGTATTTCATCCCTTCCTCTGTGGTCTTGTATCTCACAGCCATCGCTTTGATCTGTTTCTCGAAAGTGGAATACAGTTCCTCTTCCGTAATGCCACAAAGTGCCTCATAATGCTCGTCCATACTGATGTCGTTAGGCTGATTGAAACCACTAAATACGCTTACCTGCGAAAACTTGGTGACACCTGTGAGTAAAACAAACTGTAAATTAGCATCGGCAGCCTTGAAGACACTATAGAAACCTTTCAAGATTTCGCGATGCCAGTCTTCCAATAACCGTTCTTCACCCTTTATTGATGTTTTGATTTGTGTATCAAGCACATCTAATATTGGCTTATCATACTCATCAATTAACACCACGGCACGAAGCCCTGTTTTCTCATGAGCTGCTTTCAATACATATTCAAAACGACCTCCTAAGGAATCTCTGAAAGGACTTTTACCATATATCATCTCTTGCGATGCAACAAAGTTCTCTAACATGACCTCAAGTTCTCCAGGATTAGTAAAGTTATTACCATTGAAATCAAGATGAAATACCGGATATTGCTTCCACTCCTTCTCCAGTTTGTCGATGGCAAGTCCTTTAAAAAGTTCCTTCTTTCCCTCGAAATAGCATTTTAAAGTAGATACGAGCAACGACTTTCCGAATCGTCGAGGACGACTCAGAAAGTAAATATTGCCATTATGTACCAAATCATAAACGAGAGCAGTTTTATCAAGATAAACATATCCACCCTCTATGATTTTTTCGAAGTCTTGTATTCCTATAGGATATTTCATATTGCTGCCTTTTTAAATTCTTTCGGCAAAGTTACAAAAAATAATGATACAAGCAAAGGAATAGCCCGAAAAAAATAACGAGATTGCAAAATACCATATTTATGGGATTGCTGATAAGGACAAAAAATATTACCTTTGTCTTCTAAAAATAATAGTTTAAAATTATGGTAGAAACAATGAATGATATGGGAAATAGACAGCCGGACAGCAATGCTGGCTGCAGTAAGCAAAAAGGAGTGAAGAATAAGCAAACCCAGCAGCTGGTACTATGGATTGGCGCTTTGATAGTAGGCGCCGTCTTGGGTATGTTCGGCATCAGCTGGCTGGATGGTCTGATGAATTTCATAGCCACGGTCTATACCCGCTTATTCCAGCTTCTGGCAGTACCAACCATAGCCTTGGCAGTTATCACAACCCTGGCATCCTTGGGCAACCAGGCAGATACCGGTAAGATATTCCGCCACGCCATCACCTACACCCTGCTCACGACGATAGCAGCTGCAGCAGTGGGACTGGTGCTCTACAACATCGTTTCTCCAGGCAATTTACCTACTGCCTTGGTACAGAGCGGTATGGCAGATGTTCCCCAAAAGCTGGGAGAAACCAGCTATTATGACCATATTCTTGGGGTAATACCCAACAACATCATCAAGCCGTTTGCCGAAGGAAATGTACTCTCTATATTGATTTTGGCGGCAGCAGCAGGTATTGCTTTAGCCAAGATGCCATCAAGCGATAAGAAAGAAGTCGTGATGAAGGGATTGTTTGGATTACAGGATCTGCTTTTCATGCTGATTCATGGATTAATCTGGGCTCTGCCTCTGGGTATCGTTGCCTTTGCAGCACAACTCTCAGCCCAGTTCTCTGCGGGTATCGTGATGGCTTCTCTAGGAAAGTACGTAGCTGTTATCCTGGGAGGTAATGTCATTCAATTCTTCATCATCCTTCCGCTCTTCCTCTTGGCAAGAGGTTTGAACCCAGTGCGCACTTTGGGTAAGATGATGCCGGCAGTATTAATGGCTCTGTTTACAAAGAGTTCTGCTGCTACGTTGCCGGTGACGATGCAGACAGCAGAAGACAGACTGGGAGTTTCCAATCAGGTTTCCCGCTTCGTATTGCCTATCTGTACTACCATCAACATGAATGGTTGCGCTGCGTTTATCCTCGTAACCTCCTTATTCCTGATGCAGAATGGAGGAATGCCTTTACCTTGGACTACGATGATTCTCTGGCTCTTCATTTCAGTTATCTCAGCAGTGGGTAATGCAGGAGTGCCGATGGGATGTTATTTCCTTACCCTATCTCTGATGTCCGGTATCAATGCTCCTATCGGAATCATGGGCATCATCCTGCCAATCTATACCATTATCGACATGGTAGAGACGGCAGAGAATGTATGGTCTGATTCCTGTGTCTGCGCCATGGTGGATAGGGATTTGAAAAGATAAGACCTATAGTTGTACTACTATAAGGTTACAGTTGTACAACGCTACTTTAGTTTTTGTAAACCTCCCCACAAAACATCATAGCTAGACCCGCTCCGTACCAACTCCGTACCCTCTCCTTACCAACTCTTAATCTCTGCAAAGTTTGCAAGGTTTGCTGCAAACTTTGCAAAGAAAGAGAGTTGACATAGTTGACTAGAATAATCCTACGAAAGCGAAAAAACTTCCTAACACGAATCTGTTATAAATTATTTAACAGGTACAAAACAACTAACGTCGCCCCACTGATTTTTCATAACGAGCGTATCCTTGCGAAATGAGATGTGTTGTACGATAGTGTTCCCCCAATAGTCTAGGGACATACTATCACCTGCAAACTTATAAGATATCGCCACAATAGGATCTTCATCTACATAATACAAACTATCCTTATCGATTTTTAACACAGTAACCTCATCACCACTTGGCGCCCAAAAACCAAATAATCGGGACTGCAGACTATGCTGAGGCGAAGAGGCCATGCAAGACAGCATAATAAATGCTGCTATTAAAATAAAGCATTTTTTATTCATATTTTCTGTTCCAGCTTTAGTTTTCATTCTTTAGGACAAAAGAAAATAAAGACCTATCACAAAAATGATTTTTATAAGTCCTGATATAAGATTCGGATTTATTACAACTATTTTGCACGTAATCGTAATATGACTCATCTGGAGTTCTATTATAATACCAATTATCACCAGAGTTCTCTATAGTAGAATTATTCATACTATATACATCACCACCCAAGATTGGAATCGCTAAAAGTTTACATATCTGCACCATTTTAAGTGCTTCTTGATATGGAAAAGCATAGCCTTCAATACCTAAATTCTTCAAGGAATAATATTCAGAAATATTATTATCTTGAATAATTGAAATTATATCATTCTGTTTCATTTTATGGGTCTAAATAATCAATGATTAATTCCGCCGTTTGGCTCTTGGTTTATGAGCTTTTGTGATTGCTGCAAAAACAATACTGTCACTTTTGTCTTGATAGAGCGACTTGACAGAATAAGTGTTGTCCCCAATATCTATGTATTTTGACTGGCATGTTCCTAACACTTTATAAAGATCATATACACAATCTTTACAAGAGTGTTGTGCATGTGTGGATAAAAAGCATACACATGCTAAGATTAACACTGTTATACGTATCTTCATATTGCTGCCGTTTTGATTTCTATCGACAAAGTTACAAAAAATAATGATACAAGCAAAAGAATATCCCGAAAAAATAACGAGATTGCAAATTCCTACATATTTTTATGAGGGACTTTTCTGACTATCCATACATTTTTCTGAGGGAGTTTGTTTTTTGAAAGACAAAACGTTTTTTACCCTTCACCCTTCACCAAAACGCTGTATATTTCTGTATAACAGTCATTTACGCGGGTGAAGGATGCATTCAACCCTTCACCACCCTTCACCTCCCTTCACCTCAACAAAATTTTGAGCCGTCCAGAAGAGAGACTCATAGACTCCTGAAATCGGAATAAGGCTCTAGTAAACTTTAACCAAGCCACACGTAAACTTTATCTAAGGCTTAAACCAACTCAAAAGGAGGCTTAAACCAAGACCAGAAATTACTTAAACCAAAACAAAAAATAGCTTACCAAAAGGCTTAATAGAAGTCTAAAGCGAGCCTTAATAGATGACTAGGGAAAGCCTTAATAGAAGCCGCCTACTCCACCAAAGGTGAAAGGTGGTGAAGGGTGGGTGAAGGGGTGAGACAACCCTTCACCCCTCGAAACCCTAGTGTTTATCGGCATTCCGAGCCAAAAGGTGAAGGGTGAAGGGTAAAAAAGAAGCAGGCGTGTAACACAAAGATTTCTTCCACTGACATAAATAAATACATGACGTAGTAATAATATGTGCCTTGGGATGGCAAAACATTGCCCCACTAAGAGCACTTTTTTGCCATCCAAAGGCACACATGGTCGGACCGTGTTCCGCATTTTTATCTTACTGAGTTAAAATTTTATTTCAGTAAAGAATTGTAGATTTCTCCTGCTTTTTAGATGATATTCACCAGCCTGCCTGCCACATCAGACGGACAGGACTGACATATTTGACATGACAAGCCCAATCCCCTTGACGTACATCAAGGCTTCAGACCATGCTGCTTGATATGCGTCAAAAAATGCCCTTCTTTCATCATTTTGTCACGACTTTGTGACAGGAATTCAAAAAAAAGGCACTACCTTTGCACCAGCAAAAGAGAGATTGTAATAAGGATAATGTAAAAAAGGAGACCCGGAAACGAGGCTCCATTAAAGAACGAAAGGAAACAAATTATGATGACAACAGTAATGATTCTCGCAGTAGTAGCAATCATGATTGCTCAGGCTGTACATGTTAACAACAAGATTGAGAAGGGTCTTAGATAAGACTACTTCAGGTAAAAAGAAAGATTGGCAGCAATGCCACAGTATTAATTAAAAAAGAAAGGATAACGATTATGAAAACAATGTTTAAGAACATCAAGAAGGCCTTGAAGGCTATTCTTGCAGATTACATGACCGCTATGGAAATGTATGGCGAGGCTTTGAACAGAAGCCGTGGTTGTGCTTGCGCATAAGGGATTCAATCCCGAATGCAACAGCATTCTTAAGAGAAAGCAAACGAAGTAATTACGTTTATAATAATAAAAAAAGAAGCGTGTGAGTAGCAATACTTACACGCTTTTTCTTTTATTATATGGTATCAATCTGATAATCAACTGATTCTTTCCTGGATGTTTACCATTCCATAGAGAAGGTGACGCCTCTTCGCATCATATCCTTTGCCGTAGGCTTCAATCGGGTGAGGAATCCTTCCCAAGAGCGATTCTTCTGAAGACTCCATCCAGCTTCTGCCAAAGCCAATGCACGTGGATAAGCCTGATAATAGATGCGCTCAGGAGAGTTGATACACTCACTCCACAAGGTTCCGGCTACACCAAAGAGGTTGTTCTTCTCAAACTCCTCTCCCATTCCCCATGCAGGATCAAGATCGTAGGCTGCCTTCAAGGAAGTAACCGGCATTCCCCAGTTTACCTCAGGCATGTCGCCCTTGGCCATCGGATAGTCGAAATAGCAATGTTCTCCTGGGCAAAGCAAGATGCGGGCATTATTCTCCACCGCTGCCACCAATGCTTCCTTGGTGAGACCTGCACGCCATGCAAAGGTAACACAACCTGGCTGAATCTTCTTGAAATCGGTCTCATACCAGAACATCGGAGTCTTATGATATTGGGTACGAAGAAGATCTATCACACGGTCGAAGAGATAGCCCTGCAGCTTCCAGTTCTCAGAACGGTCGGTAGTAGTAATACCGAGTTTCTTCTTCAATGCCTGACACTTAGGACAATTGGTCCAGCAATCGAGAGCAGGATTACCAGCCTCGTCACCACCCAGATGAATGTATTCAGAAGGGAAGACATCGGCAAGTTCCTTGAATACATTTCCCAGGAACTCGTAAGTGAATTCATTACCGGCACAGAGCAATTCGTCTGATACACCACAAGTAGTACGGATAGGCTTTCTCACTCCCTGGCAGGTCAATTCCGGATATACGCTGATAGCAGCCACCTCATGACCAGGCATCTCTATCTCCGGTACCACCTGGATATGATACTTGGCACAATATGCTACAAAGTCGCGCATCTGCTCCTGTGTATAATATCCCTTGATAGGCATCAGCATATCGTCCATACCCCATCGGCTGCTAGCCTCAGCGGTGAGACGAGGATATTTCTTGATTTCGATAGTCCAAGCCTGATCATCCACCAAGTGAAGATGAAGCATATTGAGCTTATAGCGAGCCATCTCAGGAACGAAAGCCTTCAACTCTTCGTATGGGATAAAGATACGGCAAGGATCCACCATCAACTCTCTTACATGAGTGCGAGGCTGGTCTTTCAAAGCCAGCTGTGGGATGGCATCGCAACCCACCTTAGATGCATTGCCACGAAGCAACTGGTCGAAAGTCATCAATCCGTAAAAGACACCTGCTGCAGTCTTTCCCTTGATGACCACGCCCTTCTGCTGTACTTCCAGAGTATAAGCCTCAGCATCGGTAAGAGATGGGTCGAGTGCAAGGGTCATCGTCAGCTGTGCTCCCTTTTGCTGGGCATTTCTCTCCTTGAGGATTCTGTCAGCATGTTCACGCTCATTAGCCAGACCTTCATCTGCTACAATCTTCCAGTTTCCAGCCACCTGCAACGGTGCAGCCTTTGCTTTCACCTTCAGGTCCATCGGTGCAGGAATCAGGCAAGCTTCAGGATTGCATACATCCCTAGCCTGCTTCACTTCTCCAAAGAAAGCCTTCCAGCCTTGCGCCTTGCGGTAAGCCTTCTCGCTGCCTCTTGGCATGACCAGTTTCACGCCACGCATGTTCACACCCGAAAAGGCCGTAGCAGCAGCCTTTGGTGGAATATGGGAATTAACCCTGATGACCTGTACCCCTTCAAGATTGGCAAAAGCAAACTCTCCTATCTCCGGTGTGCCTTCGATTGTAATGTTTTTCAGAGACTTGCAACCGGAAAAGGCTGCAGCACCCACGTTCGTTACAGACTTGGGAATCACCACTTCCTGCAGGTTATCGCAGGCAAAGAAAGCCTGAGTACCTATCTCCTGCAACTGATTTGGCAGGATGATATGCTGCAGATGATGACGGGAATGGAATGCATTCTTAGGAAGAACAGGACAGGTTGCCTCGCTCAGATCCAGGTTTCTCAACTGCCAACAGAGATCACGAAGCTGGCGAAAATCTGAATTTTTCGTAGTTGTCAAGGTTCCTGTCAACTTTAGATTAATAGCTGCAGATTTCTTCTCGGCATTTAGGTCTTTCATGTTGGCAATGGTTTGTGCCGACATGGAAGAAGCCAAGAGAGCAACAACTGCCAATGAAATAATTTTTCTCATACTCTAATGGTTTTAAAGGTTTATAATAATTTGATTTTTTTCTAGATGAAAGCTATTTTCTTGCCATTCTCCACGAAGTCAAGATTAACGATTTCGATATTCTTCCACAATATCAAATCGCTTTCCAGCTCAGCCAGTCCGGCAATATCTTCGCCATAGTTGAAGAGTCGCTCTATCATTGTTCCGTATGTAAGATGATCTATCTTCTCTATCGGATGCAGGATGACCGATTCTTCGAAACAGCCGTTCTTCTCACTCCGAATCTCTACCAGCAACTTCGCCTGCAAGAGTTCTCTTACAGCCTGATTGACAATCTGCTGCGGAATCTCCGTCAAGTCATGAATCTCCTTAGGCGTATATGCCTGTTCACCCTCATTGAAGCGCTTGCATACCAAATGCATCACCATGCCACAAACCCGGATGCGCTGTGACAATTTCAGATGGTCGTAACTGAGATCGCCATCATAATAATGAATGTTCTGATTGGTATGACAGAGCAAAGCTCCAAAGACCACAATGGCCCAGGATATCTGAAGCCACAACAGGAACAGCGGGATAGCAGCCAGCGAACCGTAGATGACATTATAGCTGGACAGAAATACCTGCAAATAAATGTAACCATACTGCAAGGCTGTCATGCAGACACCCGCCAGGAACGAAGGCACCAGAGTGCTGCGGACCCGGATGTAGGTATTCGGAATGACATAATAGCAGAACACAAAGAACAGGAACATCGGAACGAATGCCGCCAGATGGAGGATAAACGAAGGTATCGTATCCCCGATATCGGCTATCTTGTCGACATTATCCACCATATTCACCGTCCATACGTTGATGCTCGAAGCAAAGAGAATCATCAGTCCCAGACCGAAAAGGATGGTAGGATATTCGGTAACGATCTGCTTCCACGAACGCTCGCCCGTATGCCAGATATCATCAAAGGTAAGCTCTATCTTCTGCATCAGGGAAACGATGGTATAGAGAAACATCACGATACCCGTACCGATGATATAGTTGCTCTGCGTGTTCTCAATATAATTATGTACGAAGTCAACGATAGTCTTGGCAACAACCGGTTGTGCCTCGAAGGTGGTAGACAGCCACGACTCCAGCAATGACGCATAGCCGAAGCCTCGGGCAATGACAAACATCATCGCCATAAAAGGTATCAAAGCCATGAAGGAGGCGAAAGTCAATGCAGCCACATCTCTTGTCCACATATCCTTTACATAGAAGATGCGACCGGCAAGCATACCCATCTTGATCCAAGACTTCATTCTGCCCCGGAAATCCTTGATATTAGATGAATTAAACTCTCTAATATCTTCGTAGAATCCTAGTATTCTGTCTATTACCCCCATATTCTAATGTTTTACTCCGTTATCAAGCAACAAATCCCTCCACAACACCATCTCATGATGCCGTGAAGGGATTTGTCTTAGTATAATTGCTTAAGCTCTATGATTAATAGAACTTGAAGTAGTTGCGAGCGTTGTTGTAAGAGATGTCCTCAACCATGCGAGAGAGGCTCTCCATGTCGTTAGGAAGCAAGCCCTTCTCTACATCATTGCCGAGGAGGTTGCAGAGCAAACGACGGAAGTACTCGTGACGTGGGTAGCTGAGGAATGAACGAGAGTCGGTCAACATACCTACGAAACGGCTCAGGAGACCCAATACAGAGAGTGCATTCATCTGGCGGGTCATACCATCGAGCTGATCGTTGAACCACCAGCCAGAACCAAACTGGATCTTACCTGGGCAAGAACCATCCTGGAAGTTACCGAGCATGGTAGCGATTACCTCGTTGGCACATGGGTTCAATGTATAGAGGATAGTACGTGTGAGCTTACCCTCCATGTTGAGCTCATTGAGGAAGCTGCTCATAGCCTTGGCTGTAGTGAACTCACCGATAGAATCGAAACCGGTATCAGCACCAAGCTTGTTGTACATCAGTGTATTGTTGTCGCGGATAGCACCATAGTGGTACTGCTGTGTCCAGTCTGCAGCGTGATCCATCTCAGCGCAAACCTTGAGGAATGCATGCTTGTACTGACGGATTTCGAGAGCAGAAAGCTGCTGGCCACGCATAGCCTTGGCAAAGATAGTCTCAATCTGAGAATCTGTGTATGGCTCATCGTAGAACTCCTCGATACCGTGGTCGCTCAACTTACAGCCGTTCTCAGTGAAGAAGTCGTGACGCTTCTGCAAAGCATCAACCATATCCTTGAAAGTAACGAGGTTAACACCTGCTACCTCACCGAGCTTGTTCATATAGTCAGCGAAGTCTGGCTTCTCGATGTTCATAGCCTTGTCAGGACGCCAAGCAGGAATCATCTTGATTTCGAAACCGCTCTCACGTGTCTGCTTGTGGTAACGGAGATCATCGATTGGGTCGTCTGTAGTACAAACGCACTCAACGTTGTAGTGACGCATCAAGCCACGAGCGCTGAACTCAGGCTGCTGCAACTTCTCGTTACACTCGTCATAGATTTCACGGGCAGTCTTAGGGCTCAACTGCTTGTCGATACCGAAAGCAGTCTTCAACTCCAAGTGAGTCCAGTGATAAAGAGGGTTACGGAATGTATATGGTACAGTCTCAGCCCATTTCTCGAACTTCTCCCAGTCGCTAGTATCAGTACCTGTGCAGAAACGCTCGTCTACACCATTGGTACGCATAGCACGCCACTTGTAGTGGTCACCACCGAGCCAAAGCTCTGTAATGCTCTTGAACTTGTGATCATTAGCAACCATCTCAGGGATGAGGTGGCAGTGATAATCGATGATTGGCATCTTAGCCGCATGATTGTGGAAAAGGTCCTGCGCAGTCTTTGTGTCAAGCAGGAAATTTTCATCCATAAATTGCTTCATAACTGTATAGTAGTTTTTAAATGTTTATTTAATACTATTAATTATGACGCAAAGATACAATAAATATTGGAATAACAAATCGTTTAAGCGAAATATTTTTGATTATTTCACTTAAACGATTACGTTATCTTATGATTTCGAGGTTTTGAATATTGAAAAATGCAATCTCAATGTTCAATGTTATACGATGATTCTCGTCTTATGATAGTTCTCACGGAACTCACTTGGCGAGCATCCCTTCTTTTTCTTGAATATTCGGTTGAAATTGCTGAGGTTATTAAAACCACAGTCAAACCCGATCTCACTGATACTTTTGGCTGTATCCACCAGCATGCGTGCCGCATAGCCGAGACGAAGGTCGATGATATACTCGGAAATGTTCCTGCCGGTATGAAGCTTGAAGAAACGGCTGAATGCACTCGAGCTCATACCTGCCAAAGAAGCAAGCTGAGGCAGGCGGAGATCATCCATATAATTCTTAGAGATATAATTCTTCACCTTTAATATACGGCGACTGTCGTCCTCAACGGCTACCTTAGCATAGCTGGAAGAAGCCAAGGTACGGGCATTCTCGCACTTAGACAATTCATAAAGGATAGTCAGGAATTGCTGGACGGCATAAAATCCATCCTTAATGCCGCTCAATGTATCAAGCAGTCCATACACCTTCATGATTGCCTTCATCGGAAAACAAAGTCCTTTCTTAGCCTCCTGCATCATACGGGTAATGCTGGCGTATGGATTTCTTCCGAAAAGGGTTTCATCTGCCATACTGAAGTCAAACTGAATGGTAATCTCACGAATGTCCTCACTTCGGCATTCGTTCTGCTCCCATACATGTTCCAGGTCAGGAGAGGTGATAAGACAGAGATCATAATCGCCAATAACCTCCTGTGAATCGCCCACAATACGTTTCACACCGGCCGCATTCTCTACAAAATTAAGTTCGAATACCGAATGGTTGTGTATCGGATAGGTGAACTCTTTCTTGTGACGGTCAGCAATATATAGTACGTCCTTACCCATCAAAGGGGTAATTTCATGTATGATTCTTCTGTCTTCTGCCATAATGTTATAGTGATTAATGAGTAGGGATTAGTGATTATTGAGTAGGGAATAATGATTAGGGATTATCATGTGCATACAATAATCACTAATCAACAACAACTAATCAATAATCACTAATCAATATATTAAATATTCAATGTTCTGAGGATTTCGCTCATCTTCTGCTTGGTTGCGATACGAGTAGGTACCAGAGGCAGACGGAGTTCGTTCTCAATGAAGCCCATATCATTCAGCAGAGCCTTCACACCAGCAGGGTTACCATCCACGAAGAGCAGACTGTACAACTCTGTGAAAGAGTGATGAATCTTGCGTGCAGGCTCGTATTCACCGCGGAATTCCAGACGAATCATACGGCTGAATGCCTTTGGCAGTGCATTACCGATTACAGAGATAACACCAGCAGCACCACTTGCTATCATAGAGAAGGTAAGCGCATCATCGCCACTGATAACTTCAAAGTTATCCGGCTTGTTCTTGATAATCTCATCTACCTGCTCCAGGCTGCCACTAGCTTCCTTCACTGCTACTACATTAGGGAAATCGCGCGCAATGCGGCAAGTGGTCTCAGGCTTCATGTTAATACCTGTACGACCAGGAACATTATAGAGTACGATAGGCAGTGGACTAACCTGAGCAATTGCCTTGAAATGCTGATACAAGCCTTCCTGAGATGGCTTGTTGTAATAAGGACAAATGCTGAGGATGCCGTCAATGCCACTCCAGTCTGTGTTCTTGATTTCATCCACGACAGCAGCAGTATTGTTGCCGCCACAATATTTCAAAATCTTGACGCGACCCTTGTTCACGTCTTTCACCAATTCAGTAATCTTGTCTTTCTCTTCCTGAGTCAGGCATGGAGCCTCACCAGTAGTGGCAAGGATGCAAAGGAAGTCTGCACCATTGTCAATTTGGAACTCTACCAATCTCTTGAGAGACTGATAATCAACCGATCCGTCGGCCTTAAATGGAGTAATGAGGGCAATACCTAAGCCCTTAAAAATATTCTGTGCCATAATCTATTAAACAAAATCGTTGGCAAAAGTACACAATTATTATCAAAATGCAAAATAAAAATGGAATTTTCTTTCAAGATTGTATCATTTTTGAAAATATTCTGTATTATTATACCATATTTCACGTTTTTTTAGTAACTTTGCACCCGAATTAAGCAATGAACAAAGGATAAAACAAGCCCCAAGGTTCAAAGCTCAAAATAAAAAAATCAAAGTTAATAATGAGATATTTTATATTCTTTGGTTACGACGGAACCAACTATCACGGCTGGCAGATTCAGCCTAATGCCAATTCGGTACAACAGGAGTTGCAGCGTGCGCTCTCCATACTTCTGAGAAAAGAAATAGAAGTAGTGGGGGCAGGAAGAACCGACACTGGAGTACATGCCCGCAACATGGCAGCGCACTTCGAAGCAGAGATTACGATGGAACTCGACCAACTGGTATATCGTCTGAACCGAATTCTTCCTCGCGACATTGCAGTATACGAAGTACGGGAGGTAAATCCTGAGATGCATGCCCGCTTCTCTGCCACCTCGCGTACCTATCATTATTACATCCACACAAGAAAGGATCCTTTCGAGCGACACTATTCCCTGCAGATGAACTATCCCCTCGACTTCGAAAAAATGAACGAGGCAGCACAGCATTTCCTGCATCATGAAGACTATGCAGCCTTCTGCAAGGCGGGCGGTGACAACAAGACCACCATCTGTCACGTGACGAAAGCCCGATGGGTTCAGACCTCCCCTACCACCTGGTATTTCGAAATCACCGCCAACCGTTTCCTCAGAAACATGGTGAGAGCCGTGGTAGGCACCCTCATCGATGTGGGCAGGGGAAAGATTACGATGGAGCAGTTCCTCGACATCCTGCACAATGGCAGCCGCAGCGATGCGGGCGAAAGCATGCCAGGCAACGCATTGTTCCTGGAAGACGTGGGATATGATTTCAAAGAATAAATGATTAGAAACACAAGGGCGTGAGCCTCATTCAACATTCAACATTTAACATTAATAAAAATGTGGTTAGTATTAGCATTTCTCTCAGCAGCGCTGCTGGGATTCTATGATGCCTTCAAGAAGAAGGCACTTTCAGGTAACGCAGTGATTCCCGTGCTCTTCCTGAACACGCTTTTCTCATCGCTCATCTTCCTGCCGTTCATCATCTTGAGCTATACAGGAAATTCGCTGGATGGAACCATGTTCCATGTAGCTGAAGGTGGATGGGAAGTTCACAAGTACATCGTGCTCAAGAGTTTCATCGTATTGAGCAGTTGGATTTTCGGTTATTTCGGCATGAAGCATCTGCCGCTCACCATCGTGGGTCCTATCAACGCCACCCGTCCGGTAATGACACTCGTAGGAGCCTTGCTGGTTTACGGCGAGGTACTCAATCTCTACCAGTGGATTGGTGTCATCCTTGCCATTATCTCTTTCGCCATGCTTTCGCGCAGCGGAAAGAAGGAGGGCATCGACTTCAAGCACAACAAGTGGATTTACTTCATCGTTCTGGCTGCCGTACTCGGTGCGGTGAGTGGTCTTTACGACAAGTATCTGATGGCTCCACCAGAAAATGGTGGCGTGGGATTGGATAGAATGATCGTACAGAGTTGGTACAACATCTACCAGTGCTTCCTGATGGGAGCTATGCTGCTGATGATCTGGTGGCCAACCAAGAAGAACTCCACCCCATTCCATTGGCATTGGAGCATCATCTTCATCAGTATTTTCCTTTCGGCTGCCGATTTCGTATATTTCTACGCATTGAGCTTGCCGGGAGCCATGATCAGTATCGTCAGCATGATCCGCCGAGGTTCAGTCATCGTCAGCTTCCTCTTCGGAGCTGCTATCTTCCACGAGAAGAACCTCAAGGCTAAATTCGTTGACCTTCTCCTCGTATTACTCGGAATGCTGTTCCTCTATTTCGGAACAAAATAATTAACAAAGAAACGAAGTAACAAGCATAAAAAAAGTCTTGCAAGCATTGCCTGCAAGACTTTTTTTTATGTATTTACCAAATATGTGCACGCTTGTTCTTAGGAACAAAGAGCTTATCGCCCTTCTTTACGTTGAATGCCTTATACCATGCATCCACCATAGGAAGAGCACCATTGACACGAGCCTCGTTTGGAGAGTGAACATCTACGGTCATCAAATACTGGAGATACTCAGGACGAGCGTTACTAGCCCATACGCGAGCCCATGACAGGAAGAAACGCTGCTCTGGAGTAAGACCATCCTTTACACCCAGCTTCTCTGTCTTCATCACATTCTGAAGCGCACGGAAAGCGATGTTCAAACCACCGTTGTCACCAATATTCTCACCCAAAGTCATCTGACCATTTACCTTCTTGCCAGCCAACTCAATCTTGTTGAAATGATCTACAAGAATCTTGGTACGAGACTCGAAGTTCTTCTTATCTGCAGCGGTCCACCAGTTGTGCTGGTTACCAGTCTTATCAAACTGGCTACCCTGATCGTCAAAACCGTGACTCATCTCATGACCAATCACACCACCGATACCACCATAGTTCATAGCATCATCAGCTGTTGGATCAAAGAAAGGAGGCTGCAGGATAGCTGCAGGGAAGCAGATCTCGTTGGTAGTTGGGTTGTAATAAGCATTGATAGTCTGAGGAGTCATTCCCCACTCAGCCTTATCTACAGGCTTATTCACCTTACGGGCAATAGCGTCCTTGGTAAAGAACTCAGAGATGTTTGCCATATTCTCATAGAGAGAAAGACTGTCATCTACCTGCAAACCGCTATAGTCCTTCCACTTGTCAGGATAACCGATCTTAATGATGAAGTTCTCCAACTTATCCTTTGCCTGTGCCTTGGTAGCAGCACTCATCCAGGTAGCCTCATCAATGCGCTGACCGAGGGCTGTCTGAAGATTGTGAACCAATTCGAGCATACGCTTCTTGCTACTCTCTGGGAAGTACTTCTCTACGTAGATTTTTCCGATAGCCTCGCCAAGAACACCACTTACAGTACTTACGGCACGCTTCCAGCGAGGACGGTCCTGCTGAACACCGCTCATTACCTTGCTCAACTCGAAGGATACGGCACGGAAATCATCGCTCAACACACTGGTTGCACCTGAAATCACCTTGATCTCTGCGTATGTCTTCAAATCATCCAGAGAGGTCTCAGCGAGAATCTTCTCTACCTCATGGATTGGCTCAGGCTGACCTACACAAACTTCCTTGAAAGCAGGGAAACCGGATGCCAGGAACACGTTGCCCCAATCGATGCCAGGATAATCGAGCACGAGCTGATTGTAGGTCATCTTGTGATAGTTCTTGTCGATATCACGGAGCTGCACCTGACTGTAGCTTGCCTTGGCGATGCGGGTCTCGATGGCCATCACTGCCTCCATCTTCTTCTGGGCTGTAGCCTCATCGTTACCTACCATCTGGAAAAGCTTCTTCATATAAGCCTTGTAAGCATCGCGGATCTTCTTGGTCTGCTCGTCATCGTTTACATAGTAATCGCGTACACCAAGACCAATACCGCCCTGTCCTACCTCAACAATATTGTTGCCTGCGTCACGAAGGTCGGCACCAACACCGATGCCATACATCATGGTACCCTCACCACGGAAATCGAGCTGAGCTGTTACCAACTGATACTCTCTGCGGTCCTTGATGGCTGCGATACGGTCGAGAGTTGGCTTGATTGGTGCCCATCCCTCCTTGTTCAAGCGAACGCTGTCCATACGGAGGTTATAGAGAGAACCTATCTTCTGTCCGAGGGAGCCTTTCTGCTGAGGCTTGGAAGCATATTCGAGGATAATATCCTGGATGCGCTTCTGATTTTGCTCAAAAAGATCTGTGAAAGCACCATTATCTGTATGCTCAGCATCAAGTGGATTATTCTTCATCCAGTTGCCTGCAGCATAACGATAAAAATCATTTCCCGGCTTGATGCTCAAGTCCATATTGGCCTTGTCAATACCAGAGCCCAACTTATCCTGCTGGGCGAAAGCTGTTGTTGCACTGAGCAACAATGCAGCAAATAACACTTTTGTTCTCATTGTTTATAATGTTTATAGTTTATGTTTCATTTTGAATTGGCTTGCACTACTCAAAGCTAGACCAGCAAAGGTCAAGCCACCATTCAGCATCAAGAGCTCGTAACCAAACTTATAGCCTGTAAGCTGAGAGGTCATGGTATCGATGACGAAACAGATAAGCGGACTGGCTATGCAAATCCATGGCGACCACCGGTCATTCGCCTGTTGCTTGGTAAGCAAACTGAAGGCAAACAATCCCAACAATGGTCCATAGGTATACGAGCAGAGAATGTAGATGGCATCAATGACACTCGTAGAATTGATAGCCTTGAATGCGATGATGAACAGCATGAACACCACCGCAACCAACAAGTGCATGCGCTTGCGAAGCTTCACATCATCCTTCCTGCCCAAGATATCGACACAGAGACTCGTGGTAATGGCTGTCAGTGCAGAATCGGCACTAGAGAAACTAGCTGCAACGATACCAATGGTAAAGAGCACGACCACCAAGGTTCCCATCGCCCCAGATGCCGCAAACATCGGCAGCAGATCATCAGGAGCAGAAGGCAAAGCCACTCCCTGTTTCTGAGCCAGCATCATCAACAGCACACCCAGACTCAAGAAAAGCAGATTGGCAGGCACAAAGGCAAAGCCATAGGTACAAACATCTTTCTGCGCCTCTCGAAGCGACTTGCAGGTAAGATTCTTCTGCATCATGTCCTGATCTAATCCAGTCATCACAATCACCACAAACACACCACTGAGAAATTGCTTACAGAAGTTCTGCTTCGACACCCAATCATCAAAGACAAAGATGCGGGAATGACCATCCTGAGCGATTGCCGAAATAGCCTCAGAAGGCGTCATGCCTAAGGCTGCCATCACTTGATAGATAATCAGGATGAGTGCCGCAAACATACAAGTGGTCTGGAAAGAATCAGTCCACACCAAAGTCTTGATGCCACCCTTTCGGGTATAGAGCCAGATAAGCATCACCATCACTGGCACCGTCACCCAGAACGGAACACCCACTCCATCGAGCACAAACCGCTGCAACAAGATGCAGACCACAAAGAAGCGAACCGCTGCTCCTGTCATCTTCGACAAGAGGAAGAACGAGGCTCCCGTCTTATACGAGCGTTCTCCCAATCGCTGCTGCAAGTAGCTATAGATAGTAGTGAGATTATACCGATAGTAGATAGGCAGCAAAAGAAAACCTACAGCAAAATACCCCACGATAAATCCGAGACACATCTGAAGATAGGTCATATCGGTCTTCATCACCATTCCTGGCACACTGACGAAGGTAATACCCGAGATGGAAGCCCCCACCATACCGAAGGCAACCATATACCAAGGCGAACGGCGGTTAGCTCTATAAAACGTTTCATTACTGCTGGCACGTCGTGCCGTGATGTGACTGAAAAGCAACAACACACAGAAGTAAGCCAAGATTGTGATGATAATAATCATTTCTTTCTCTCTTTTATATCTATTTTCTTTACCAGAGAAGGCAAACCTCCTCTTTATGGATGCAAAGATACATATAATTAAGGAAATATCAAAATTATTTCCAAACCTTAACAAAGAAATAACATACAGGAGAGAAGTGAAGAATGAAGAATGAAGAGTGAAGAACGAAGAATGACATCAAGGGGTATAAAAACAAAAAACCTTCGAGAATCTCTTCTCGAAGGTTTCTGCGGTGCGTACGAGACTCGAACTCGTGACCTCCTGCGTGACAGGCAGGCATTCTAACCAACTGAACTAACGCACCATTAAGATGCTAAATTCGAAATGTACTTTGCGGTGCGTACGAGACTCGAACTCGTGACCTCCTGCGTGACAGGCAGGCATTCTAACCAACTGAACTAACGCACCATTAAGATGCTAAATTCGAAATGTACTTTGCGGTGCGTACGAGACTCGAACTCGTGACCTCCTGCGTGACAGGCAGGCATTCTAACCAACTGAACTAACGCACC
>CAKPWR010000033.1 GCA_934196725.1 uncultured Prevotella sp. | reverse complement strand
CCACACTTCAGTCCGGCAGCGTATGCCTTCACGATGATGCGCACCAGCAGATGGATAGCCATCGGTTCGTCGGCAAGACTGATGAGAATGCCATGCGTATAATCGCGCACATGCTCCTCTATGCTTGTAAACTTACCCTGCAGGAGCCAGGTGAAGTTGCGCTTGTATTCAGCTTCCATCGCCTTGTAAAGCTGGTTGGATTTGCAGGCGATGCGCAGATAGTCGAGCATGGTTGGCTCGAAGGTAGGATCCGCTTGCTTCATGCTCTCGAAGTTCTTCTTCATGCGCTCATTAGCCTCTTCTGCGCTCTTGTAGTTGAGTCGTACGAGGGTAGAGAACATGATGTCGAAGAAATACTGGTTCACTTCTCCATAGTGTTCCAGCATCATCTGCTTCACCTCTTTCGGATCGTTCTTCTTCTGGAAGTCATCTCCTCCGATGGCTGCATCCATGATGCCTCGGGCATAAGCCTCGAAGAAACCTCTTACAAATGAAGCTACAGCTTGATAACTATTGATTCTTTTCATGTCAGTTTATTCAAAAATCTTAAACTCATAACCCTGTTCCATGAGCCATTCGATGGATTGTGGAAGAGCAGTCTTCAGTTTGTCGATACTCTTCAGCGAGTCGTGGAAGGTGATGATGCTGCCGTTGCGGGCATACTTCTTCACGTTGTTTACCACGTCTTCTGCCGTCATCCATTTAGAATAGTCACGGGTAACCAGGTCCCACATAATTACTTTATAGGTACGATGCAGCCACCAGTATTCACTGGCTCTCATCCATCCATGGGGTGGACGGAAGAGATGGGCATGAATCAACTCATTCGCTTTGTTGGTATTGAGTACGTATGAGATGACACGATGCTTGAAAGCACCGATGTGGTTGAATGTATGGTTACCCACCTGATGTCCCTCTGCCACAATCTGGTTGTAGAGGTCGTGGTTGCGCAATACATTCTCGCCCACCATAAAGAAGGTAGCCTTGATGTTGTATTTTCTCAGGGTTTCTAGGATGAATGGAGTGGATTCAGGAATGGGACCGTCATCGAATGTGAGATACACCGAGTGGTCATTCTTGTCCATTCTCCAGATAGCCTTTGGATATAACCATCTAAGCCATTTGGCTGGTTGCTCTATGAACATGGAAAAAATTGATTATTATGAATAATGAAAAGTTTGATGTAGCCATCGCTACATCAAACTTTCTGTTATTTACTGATTGCCTTCTGGCATTTTACCGCCTCTGCCGTGGTACAGGGTATAGAGGTTGTTGAGCTGCTTCTGATACTTCTGTTCCAACTGAGGACTTACCATTCCTGCTACATCGCAGATGCTCTGCATAATCATAAGCTGACGGATGCAGTCGTTCTGACTCTGCAGGAAGCGGTCGTTAGACAATGAGAGGTAATAGTTGAGATACTGTGAAGCGTTCTTCCATATAGCTTCTACGTATTCCTTACCCTTGGCTTTCTGACCGGTCATCAACCAGCCGCGAGCCATATCCAGACCACCACTCATGTAATCGAGTGTTACGTTGTATGCCGGAATCTCTACATCTGCCTTCTTCAAGATGTTGATAGCCTTCTGCTTCTTGCCTTCAGCGATGAGCTGGAGAGCAGTCTGAGCAAGCAGGCGACGGTGAGTATAGCACATGCGCATGGTTGTCTCGTCGATATAGAGACCCTTCTGCTTGAGGTTACCGAACTTGAATCGGGTCATGATGTTATGATAGGTCTTCTCTGTATCGAAGCGTTTTGCACCAGGAACATTCGTTGTGAATGGTGTGATGCGGTTTACAAGACCCTCCTGTACGAAGTTGTCGCCAAGGTTCATGTAATTGTCTTCACCCACGGTGAGTGCTACATAGAGAGGACGTGTCCAGTTGCACTGTGCCAACATCTCGAGCATCATCAGGTCACCCTTGTAGAGTGCATTCTTACCTGTCAGAGAGATCACCATCTTGTCTGGGATAGAATCTGTAGCCATCATCATACCGCTCTTCTTTACTGCCTCCTTGTCGATAGTGACATAGAGGGTATCGGTAGGGATGAAGTGCATGTCAGGGTTCTTGCTGCGTACCCAGTTCTTCAGAATGTTCTTCAGCTCGAAAGGCTCATCGCCAAACTGCTTCTTGGCATTCTCCGGATCCTGCTTGTAGAATTCAAGAATCTGCTTCTTTGCTTCCGGCTCTACCTGTACATACTCGTTGGTACCTGAACAGAAGTCGAGACGTGGCCAGGTGATTGGCACTGAAGGTGAGTTGTATGCAGGACGCATCATCTGGTCGATATACCAGTCGGTCTGCAGATAGCTCAGGTTACAAACGCGGGCATCTGTTCCTACGCCTTCTACTTCCTGGTTGTACCAGAGTGGGAAGGTATCGTTATCACCATTGGTGAAGATGATAGGGTTGCTCTTCTCCTGGAGTGACATCAGATAGTTCTGACCAAAGTCACGGCAGGTATAACGGTTAGAGCGGTCGTGATCATCCCAAGTCTGTGATGCCATCTGGATAGGAACGAGAAGAGTGATGACTGCTACGATGGCAGAAACGGCTGTTCCGCTGAGCTTCATCTTCTGTTTCAGGAGGTCGATGATAGCGAGGACGCCAAGACCACACCAGATAGCGTATGCATAGAATGAACCAGCATAAGCATAGTCACGTTCACGTGGCTGCATAGGAGTCTGGTTCAAGTAGATGACGATGGCAAGACCTGTCATGAAGAACAGGAAGAATACCACCCAGAACTGCTGGATACCGATAGGAAGAGTCTCCTCTGTCTCTACGCCGTTCTTCATTACCTTGCGCTTGCGGGTATACCATGCCTGCCAGAAGAGACCGATGAGACCGAGAATCAGCGGCATGCAGTAGAATACGTTGTGACCCTTGTTTTCCTTCAAATCGTCTGGCAATTTGCTCTGGTCACCATAGAGTGCATCATCGATGAATGAGAAACCGGAAATCCAGTTACCATGCTCTGGTTCACCATTGCCCTGAATGTCGTTCTGACGTCCGGCAAAGTTCCACATGAAGTAGCGCCAGTACATGAAGTTGCACTGATAGGAGAGGAAGAAGCGGATGTTGTCAATCTGTGAAGGAACCTTTACCATGATGCTTTCACCGCAACGGTCGTAAGGCACCTGGGAGCCTTCTACGCCACCCATCCAGTCTTCGTATGCTGAGGCATGAGCCGAACTGTACATACGAGGGAAGAGCATATTCTGTGCATAGATGTACTTGTTCTTATGACTTACTACAAAGTAGGAGTCCTTCTCATCTGCAGAAGCCTTCTCCTTGCGCTGGTAAACCGGTGCACCTTCCTTCATGACAGGCTTGCACATGTTGCCATCTACCTCAAGCGCTACCTGAGAGGTATAAGCCTGACCATAGAACAAAGGACGGTCGCCATACTGATCACGGCTCAAGTAACTACCCAAGGTAAAGATATCCTCAGGAGAGTTCTGGTCCATAGGAGGGTTGGCAGATGAACGGATTACGATGAGCGCATAGCTTGAGTAACCAATCATCAGCATCAGCATGCAGAGCAATGCTGTATTCTTGATGCGGGCAGAGATGAGAGGCAATACCTGCATCTTCTTCTTTGCGATGCCTGTTACCTCATCAACACCTGTTGTGATTTCCTTCTTGCGCTTGTAATTCAAGGCGAACCAGAGGGCTGCCAATACGATGACGCCACAGATAACGGCGGTCCAGCCATATCCATAGAATGGAATACCGAGCATGCCGAAACCGAGAACGAAGGCGATGTTCTGCTTCTTCTCGTTCTTTTCTGAGGCATTGTATGTCTCGTAGATACCCCAGATAACAGAGGCTACGAGGCAGATGATATATACGATTTCACCGGTATTGAATGGACAACCGAGCACGTTGACGAAGAACAGTTCAAACCATCCACCTACGGTGATGATACCTGGAACCACACCATACAATACGGCTACTACTACCAGGAATGAGAGGAACAACGCCAGGAGCGAGCCCTTCAAGTTTGCCTGAGGTACCTTCTTGTAGTAATAAACCAATACGATGGCTGGGATACAGAGCAGGTTAAGCAAGTGCACACCGATACTCAGGCCAGTCATATAAGCGATGAGTACGAGCCAGCGGTCGCTATGAGGCTCATCGGCATGGTCTTCCCACTTCAGAATCAACCAGAATACCACAGCGGTAAAGGCAGAAGAGAAGGCATAAACCTCACCCTCAACAGCTGAGAACCAGAAGGTATCGCTGAAGGTATAGATGAGTGCGCCCACCATACCGGATGCCTCAATGGCAATCAGTTTGCCGGTGGTCATCTCCTTCCAGTCACCGATGATAAGCTTGCGAGCCAAATGGGTGATGGTCCAGAAGAGGAACATGATGCAGACGGCACTGAGGAGTGCGCTCATCATGTTCACCATCTTAGCCACCTGTGTGGCATCGCTGGCGAAATGTGTGAAGAAATTGCCCAAAAGCATGAAGAACGGTGCCCCCGGTGGGTGACCGATTTCCTGCTTGTAGGCAGTTGTAATAAACTCAGGACAGTCCCAAAAACTGGCTGTCGGCTCAATCGTGGAACAATAAACGAAAGCCGCAATGATGAATGCGACCCATCCAAAGATATTGTCCACCAATTTGTACTGTTTCATTATTGTTTAAACTTTAATGTATTATATTTCTTTATTTCCAGTGCATAAATCGTTGCAAAGATACTAAAAAGATGAGATAATCTAGAAGTTTGTTCTTGTTTTTTAGGCATTATTATATTATCTATCTAAACATTATTATATTATCAGCCTAAACATTCAGGAAATGCTCCTCCAGTTTCTCCCTTGGCATATCCGCCGTATCATGATCATGCAGATGGTGGTTGACGCAGGCAATGTGCTTGACATTGTTCAATACTTCTGCAACATCGTGGCTTACGATGATGATAGCGCATTCCTTGTTGATCTGTTCCAGCATCTCGTACATCTGCTTCTGAAAGCGGCGGTCGATGTAGGTGTTGGGTTCATCGAGGATTACTACATCCGGCTTTGAGACAATAGCCCGGGCGAGGAGGACTCGCTGAAGCTGTCCACCGCTGAGGGCTGCGATGTGGCGATCCTTGAATTCCATCAATTGCATACGCTCGAGGCAATCGAGTACCTGCTGATGCTGCGTCTGGGTGTATCTCGAAAAGAGACTCTTGCTGAGACCAGAGAGCACCACTTCGTATACGGAGATAGGGAACTGCTTGTCGAGCTGGTTGTATTGGGGGAGATACCCCATTCGGATTTCCTTGACTTCCTGCCCATCTTTATAATATCTGATTCTTCCTTCTGTTGGCTTCATCAAGCCCAGAATGAGGCGCATGAGGGTGGTCTTGCCACCACCGTTTGGTCCGATGATGCCAAGATAATCGTCTTGATAGACGGTGAGATTGATGTCGTGGAGCACCTGTTTGCCGTCGTATCCGGCGGATAAATGCTCGATCTCTATTAACTTTGAACTTTGAACTTCCAACTTTGAACTTTGAACTTTGAACATTGAACTTTATGATTAGTTATTGTTCTTTATACTTTTTATAAAATATTGGCGAGCCTACTTCCCAACCACTATCTTTTTGCCTTGCACTGCGGCGGCTGCTTCCTGCATCGCCCTGTTCCAATCGCCTTGCAATGGGTTGATATTCATTGGCTTGGTGTGGCTCTCGTTGATGAATGTATTGGTGTTGCGGTTGGCAAACTCTGCTTGTATGAGGCAATATTTGATCTTCTCTTTTCTTGCTTTCTCAATGAGACTCTTGAGTTGGGCGGCACTTGGCTCCCTTCCTTCTTCTTCAATGGGTAGCTGCTCAAGCCCATAATCACGGGCAAAGTAAGTGAGGATAGGGTGATAAATCACAAACTTGCGTACCATCTCGGGATGATCCTTGAAACCCTTTCTGATGGTGCTGTCTCGCTTATCGATGATTTTCAGCAGCGACAGATAGTTCTTCTCAAAGAATGCCTTGTTCTTCGGCTCCAGATTACAGAGCGCCTTGAGGATGTTGCTCGCGATGATGCGGGCATTTGGGCAACTCATCCACACATGCGGGTCGATGTTGCCGCCTGGCGTCTTGGCTGGCTTGATGCCTGCGGATGTATCTATCACCTTCATATCCGGAGCATTGTCCTGCAGTTTCTTCATCCAAGTCTGCTCGAAACCGATGCTGCCCACTTTCAGATAGAGTGCACTATTGGAGAGTTCCATCATCTGCAGGGCATTTGGCTCGTATGTTTCTGGGTTGTTGCCATTCGATACCATCACGTTGACATTTACCTTGTCTCCTGCAATCTTATCTACGAAGTATTGGTAGGGAGGGATGGTAACGGTTACAGTAGGCTTGGCATTACTTTCTGCCATGCCAGCCTTTTGCTGGTTGCTTTTGCAGCCAACCATTAGGGTGCATATTATAATAAGGTATAAAAATCTCTTCATAATTAAACGATAAAACTCAGTCCATAGACCAATAAAACATATCTTAGTACTTTTCCGATGGTGATACTGAGTATCGAAATCGGAATATTGGCTCTTGTCAAGCCTAAAACGATGGTGATGGCACTTCCCAATAGTGGGAGAAAGGCGAAGAATCCCATCCAGGCGCCTCTGCCTGCCATGAAACGTTCAGCCTTATCCAGACTTTTTTTCTTCACATGCAGGTATTTCTCTATCCATTCCATCTTACCCATTCTGCCCACACCGTAGTTGAACATGGAACCAAGCACATTGCCGATGCTACCGTAGATAACGAGGGGGAGAGGCTCTAGTCCGGCTGCCTGTAAGCTTGCCATGACTGCCTCGCTGCTGAATGGGAAGAAAGAACCTGCCAGAAAAGCAGCAGCAAGCATGCCCCAATAGCCCCAGTCGATTAAGAAACTGATAATCCAACTCATTGTCAATTCGTCATTTTATAGGTCTGATGCAGCGTTTCAATACATCAAACTTTATCCGTGAACACTTAATTTAATCCTTGAATTGCCTGTAATAATACTGTTTCAGGAATGAATATATTGTATAATAATATCAAGACTGTCATCACGAGCATTGTGATAAACATGATATTGGTTATTTTTCCCTTGGTATAGGTGATGAAGTGAGCGATGAGTGGTGCCGTGTTTACTATCATGATGCTGCCTAACTCCTTGATGTGCTGAGGCTGCAGGATGATGAAGGCGAGGCTCACGAAGTTCACCATGGTGAACGACTCGTATATCATTCTCGTACGAATCTTGTCTGCGTATGCCGTGTGCAGGAAGTGGATGGAACCGATAATGCCCAGAATGGTGATGAATAGAAGGTTGACGACTTCATGGTCAGTTACCCTTGAATAGTCAAACAACTCATGATAGTTGATGAATTCTGTAAAATGACTGATGAGTCCATCGATGTTGTTGGTATATGCGTAGTATCCAGCCGAGAACCAGTAAGGTATGATGATTCCGATGAGTGAGGAAAATAAATTTCTGATACTGAAGGAATTGGTGAATACCATCATCATCAGCCATAATATCGGTAAGAAATAACCTATCTGAATGAATACCATCGAAGCGAGTCCAATACAGGTAAAGGCATAGAAAGTCCATCCTGCCGACCGTTTATCCTGATAGCTATTCCATATAATGAGATAGAAAGCGATGAAACACATCGACACGATATTGGCTTTATAAGATGGGGTTGGTAGACAAGTCATGGTGACTAGTACCAGAAAACTGCACGAAACCATTCGGCTGTAGGTACGCATCAGAGAGTTGTGGTTGTTGAGTTCTACCATCAGTAATGTAGATATGATGGTAAAAGCAAAATTAAGCCAAATGTTACCCTCTATAAAACCTACTGCAACCCAAACCAAGGTGGCAAGGGTTGCAGTGATTGGTAGTGCGTAGCGACTAGGTGCTACTTTATTTTGAAAAGTTTTTTTTCTTAACATCTATATCAATGTTGAATGCTTAAAACAATGTTGAATGTTGAATGTTGAATGTTGAATTAGGCTAGCGCCCTTGAGTCCGTTAGGTAATTCAACATTCAACATTTAACATTCAACATTAAAAAACTAAAGGTCCTGTCCGATGTCTGAACGGAAGTACTTGTCGGTGAACTGGATCTTCTGAGCCTCGGCAAAGCTCTTCTTCAAGGCTTCTTCCTTGTCCTTGCCGTAGCTGCTTACGCAGATGACACGACCACCGTTGGTTACTACCTGTCCATCCTTCATCGCTGTACCAGAGTGGAATACCACAGAACCTTCAACCTTGTCGATACCTTCGATAGGATAGCCCTTCTTGTAAGCCTCAGGATAGCCACCACTCACGAGCATGACGCAGACTGCTGCACGCTCATCAAACTCGATGTTGCGCTTGTCAAGGTCGCCCGCAGCAACACCTTCGAAGAGGTCTACGATGTCGCTCTTCAATCGGAGCATGACACTTTCTGTCTCTGGGTCGCCCATACGGCAGTTGTACTCGATGACCATAGGCTCGCCCTCTACGTTGATCAGTCCGAAGAAGATGAAGCCCTTGTAGTCGATGTTCTCTTCTGCAAGTCCCTCTACTGTAGGACGGATGATGCGCTCGTCTACCTTCTGCATCCATTCCTTGGTAGCGAATGGCACAGGGGTAACGCTACCCATACCACCTGTATTCAAACCGGTATCGTGCTCACCGATACGCTTGTAGTCCTTAGCCTCAGGCAGAATCTTATAGTTCTTGCCATCTGTGAGAACAAAGACAGAGCACTCGATGCCGCTCAGGAATTCCTCTATAACGACACGTGCAGAAGCATTGCCGAACATACCGCCAAGCATCTCCTTGAACTCCTTCTTTGCCTCTTCCAAGGTAGGAAGGATGAGAACGCCCTTACCTGCGCACAAACCGTCAGCCTTCAATACGTATGGAGCCTTCAGGGTCTCCAGGAATTTAAGACCTTCCTCTACATGCTCGCCATCGAAAGTCTCGTATTGAGCTGTAGGAATGTTGTGGCGCTTCATAAACTTCTTGGCGAAGTCCTTGCTGCCTTCCAATACAGCACCAGCCTTTGAAGGACCGATTACAGGAATGTTCTTGGTGCGAGGATCGGCTTTGAAGTCATCGTAAACACCCTTTACCAATGGGTCTTCAGGACCAACAACAACCATATCAACACCGTTCTCGACAGCGAAGTTCTTCAGAGCCTCGAAGTCGTCAGCCTTGATATTCACGTTCTCGCCGACATTCTGAGTACCGGCATTACCTGGAGCGATAAAAAGTTTCTCACACTTTTCGCTCTGAGCGATTTTCCAAGCTAAGGCGTGCTCGCGGCCACCGCCTCCTAACAATAATATTTTCATCGTTGTACGTTTAATAGTTCCTCTGATATTTTACCTTAGGATACTTAATTTCTCCATTTTGCTGCAAAGTTACTAAAATCCTATGAATTAGGCAAAATATTTGCATAAAATATATTTTTTTGCAAGTTTTACTTCAAATAGTCGAAGAAGTAATTGCTGATGCGCTCATGCAAGTGAGTGCTTTGGTGACCTCTCATGTTATGAGGTTCGCCTGGGTATACGAAGAAATCTGGCTGTGTACCTGCTGCGATACATGCCTTCAGGAAGGTGAGGCAATGCTGTGGTACTACGGTCACATCGTTCAAGCCCTGGATAATCTGCAGCTTACCCTTCAGGTTCTTAGCCTGATAGAGCAGGGATGTCTTCTTGTAACCCTCTGGGTTGGTCTGTGGAGTATCCATATAGCGCTCGCCATACATCACCTCGTACCAATGCCAGTCGATTACCGGACCGCCGGCTACGCCTACCTTGAACACGTCAGGATAGTTGGTCATCAGCGAGATGGTCATGAATCCACCGAAGCTCCATCCGTGAACACCAATCTTGTCGGCATCTACGTAAGGCAGGGTCTTCAGATATTCTACACCCTTCATCTGGTCCTTCATCTCCACCTGACCCAGCTGGCGGAAGGTAGCCTGCTCGAAAGCCTTGCCACGGTTCTCGCTTCCACGATTGTCGAGGATGAAGAGCAGATAGCCCTTCTCTGCCATGTAGGTTTCCCAGCCACGGCTAGAGTAGTTCCAGCGGGCATCCACGTTGTGGGCGTGAGGACCGCCATATACATATATAATAGTAGGATACTTCTTGTTAGGGTCGAAGTTCACCGGCTTCACCATTCTCCAGTAGAGATCGGTCTCGCCGTCATCAGCCTTGATGGAACCGCAGCTGTACTCAGGCACGTTGTAGCCCTTCCAAGGGTTCTCGGCTGTGAAGTAGGCGGTACGCTTGCCGTTCTCGGTATTTACGATGGCAATCTTGCGAGGCACGGTTGGAGTAGAGTAGTTATCATAGATAAACTGTCCGTTCTCGCTCAGGGTAGCGTTGTGCCATCCCTTGCCGCAATCGTCCATCATGGTGCGCTTGCCGGTCTTGGTATCTACGGTGAAGATGTTTCGCTGGATAGGAGAGCACTCGTTGGATGCGATGATGATGCTTTTACGCTTGGCGTTGAAGCCGAGTACTTCCATTACCTCCCACTTTCCTGATGTCAACTGCCGGATTGAAAGTGAAGAGTGAAGAGTGTTCTTCACTTCACAGATGTAGAGGTGGTTGTAGCCATCCTTGCGGCTCTGCATGATGAAGCTGTTGCTGTCCCAAGGCAGGAACTGGATTGGGTGGCAAGGTTCTACATACTTCTCGTCGGTCTCGCGATAGAGTTCGCCGGTCTTCTCGCCGGTCTCTGCGCTATAGGCTGTCAGGCGGCAGTCGTTCTGGTCGCGGTTCAGTTCGAACATATAGATGGTCTTGCTGTCCGGACTCCATGCGATGTTGGTGAAGTAGCGGTCTGTTGGGTCGCCAGCCTTCAGATAGATGGTCTTGCCGGTCATACAGTCGAATACGCCCACGGTTACCTTGTGCGATGTCTCGCCTGCCATCGGATACTTGTCTGGTGCAGGCTTGGCGCAGCAGGTCTCTGTCTCAGGATGATTGAAGTAATCAATCTCCGGGATATCCACCTGCGGATAATCAGTCACCATGCTCTGGTCCATGCGATAGAAGGCGAGCAGTTCGCCGTTAGGGCTCCAGAAGGTACCCTTGCTGATGCCGAACTCATCGCGGTGAACACTCTGACCATAAACGATTTCTCGGCTGCCATCCTTTGAAATCTGGAAATCGTGCGATTTCTTCTCTCGGGTCATGGCATTGTTGGTTACGTCGAAGGTGCGCACATAGAGGTTGCTGCCCTTCAGATAGGCGAATGCATTCTGCTGTGCGTTAGCCTCGAGGAGGTTCTCGCCATCTTCAAACTCCATCTCGCTCAGCAGCTTATGCTTCTTGAAGTCGATGGTGTAGGTCTTGCTGCCGTTGCTTACCATCACGATGCTCTTGCCTGCGAAAGGGAACTGAGCGTTGTAGAGGGCTCTTACCTTGATGTCCTTGGTAGGAGCAATCCACTGGTTGATATCGTTGATACCGAAGAGTTTTGTCTCTTTTCCGGTAGTCTTGTTCACAAGATAGCAAGCCTCCACGTCCTGGCGGATGAGTTCATTTCCCCACCAGGTGCACCAGCGGTTCTTTGCCACCATGTTGCGATAGTTATGACCACCGAAGTTCAAATCCTCCAAAGTGAAGGCCTTTTCGCCCTTCTGTGCGGGAACCACGCCCTGAGCCTGTATCTCGGTTGCATTCATTGCCATCATGGAAATCATTGCTGCAAAAGACAATTTATAAATTGAATTCTTTAGATTCATTGTTATTTTGTTTGTTGATTGAATGAATAAAAACCTTGATGTGGCGGAATGTGCCACGTCAAGGTCTTATATAGTTTGATGCGTAGTTTTTAATCCTCATCATCGAAGTCGGTGTTGAAGCTAGGCTTGCCACCACGCTTTCCTCCGAAATCACGACCACCGCGACGGTCTCCCTTGAATCCGCCACGCTTGTCTCCCTTTTCAAAGCGTTTGCCTCCGAAATCTCTGCCACCCTTGCGGTCTCCCTTGAATCCGCCACGCTTGTCGTCACGGTCGTTGCCACGCTTTCCGCCGAAGCTGCGTCCGCCCTTGCGGTCATCATCATCGTTGCTGCGTCCGCCACGGCGAATCTCATTGCGGCGCTTTTCAAAGTCTTCCAGGCGATGGCTATGGAACTGGAAGCTGCGGATGTCTGCATCCTCGTTCTCTGTCTCCTCGCTTACGCGCTTCTTGAATTCGCGCTCTTTCTTGAAACGGTGCTTCTGAGCCATTTCACGCTTCTCTGCTTCTGTCTTGACAATACCGCCTTCAGAACGGAATTCCTTCATCTTACCATCGAACATCACGTACTTGCGGAATTCGCATTCCAAACTTCCGTTGTATACAGGAATCTTGATAGATGGTTTCAGACCAATCTGCTCAAAGCATTCCTCGCGGTAACTCAATACCCAAGCCTCATTACCAGCGAATGCCTTCTTGAAGCGCTCGCCAATCATCTTGTAGGTGTTCAAGAGGTTAGGGGTAGAGATACGCTCACCGTATGGAGGGTTCATCACAATGATGCTCTTCTCAGCTGGCTGAGTGAAGTTCTTGAAATCTTGCTGTGAAATCGTGATATCCTTGCTCAAGCCTGCAGCACGTACGTTGAGATTAGCTGTATTCACAGCCTTCATATCTACATCATAACCGTAGATGTGGTGCTCAAACTCGCGCTCCTGAGAGTCATCATTGTAAATCATATCGAAGAGATCCTGATCGAAATCGTTCCACTTCTCGAAGGCAAACTCCTTGCGGAATACACCTGGAGAGATGTTGCGGGCAATGAGGGCAGCCTCGATAGCGATGGTACCTGAACCGCACATAGGGTCGATGAAGTCGCATTCGCCCTTCCAGCCGGTCATCAGGATCATACCTGCAGCCAGAACCTCGTTCAATGGAGCCTCAACCTGCTCCTGGCGGTAGCCACGGCGGTGCAAGCTCTCGCCACTAGAGTCAAGACTCAAGGTAGCGTTATCTTCTGCGATATGGATATTAAGACGGATGTCTGGGTTGGATACGCTGATGTTTGGACGTGTGCCCTGCTTCTCGCGGAACCAGTCTACGATAGCATCTTTTACCTTGTAAGTAACAAAGCGTGAGTTGCGGAATTCCTCTGAGTAAACTACTGAGTCTACAGAGAAAGTCTTCTTTACGTCCAAGATGTCATCCCACTTGATCTTCTGAATCTGATCGTACACTTCTTCGGCAGAACGAGCCTTGAAGTGCTTGATAGGCTTTAAGATACGGATGGCTGTGTGCAACTGGAAGTTGGCACGATACATCATTTCCTTGTCGCCTGTGAAAGATACCATACGGCGACCTATCTGTACATTGTTGGCACCCAACTGGGTGAGCTCCTCAGCCAAGACGGGCTCCAGACCCATGAAGGTCTTGGCAATGAGTTCAAATTCCTGTTCCATTATTGAATTCTATATCTAATAAACTTTGTTTTTCTTTTTTATATTTCTTTGTTTTTGGCTTCATGTCCTTGGTTACCCATACGTTAGCTCCCACTACGCAGCCTTCTCCGATGGTGATGCGGCCGAGGATTGTAGCATTGGCATAGACGATGACATCGTCTTCCAGGATAGGGTGACGAGGGATTCCCTTGATAGGGTTTCCGTCCTTATCGAGTGGAAAACTCTTGGCTCCGAGGGTTACACCCTGATAGAGTTTCACGTTGTTGCCGATGATGCAGGTGGCTCCGATTACCACACCCGTTCCATGGTCGATGGTGAAGTGGTGACCGATAGTAGCCTCTGGATTGATATCGATACCTGTCTCTGAATGTGCCAATTCGGTCATCATGCGGGGAATGAGTGGCACACCGAGCAGGTGAAGTACATGAGCGATACGATAGTTGGTTATCGCCTTGATGACAGGATAGCAGGAGATGATTTCTCCGTGGCTCATTGCCGCAGGGTCTCCATTGTAGGCTGCCTCCACGTCGGTGGCGAGAATTTTACGAAGTTTTGGAAACTCCATGATGGCTTTGGCAGCGATAACGCCAGCCTTGGCACGTTGATGCTGCAGTTCAGCCTGTGTCTCAGTTTCGCAATCATTGGCGAAGCAGAGTCCGGCGAGAATCTGTTCAGCAAGCATCTCGTAGAGTTTCTCTACTCTTACTCCAATATGATATTTGATAGTGGAGATATTTACGGAAGAATTGCCGAAATATCCCGGAAAGAGGATGGAGCGAGACAGATTGATGATATCTTCGAGCGCCTTGCCCGAAGGAAGTGGATTTCCGTCTCTGTGCTGATGGAATAGACCTTTTAATGAATCGGCGCAAGAAAGCTCGTCGATGGTCTCTGTCAGCTGATGAGTTAATGTATCTTTACTCATTTTCTTAATGTATCAATAAAATTCGTGTGCAAAGATACGATTTATTTCTTGAATTGCAAAAAAATGACGGCTGTTTTTTTTGCTTTTTTGTAGAATAATCGAAACAGAAAAAGCAGATTCACTAAAATACGGAATCTGCTTTTTCGGCTTCTATTCTGTGATACTGTCTAAAAAGAGCAGTAATCGGTTGGTGACATTTACTTCTGAAACTCCCGAATCGAAATCGAGGGATACCAGGTTCAGTTGTGGGAAACGCTCATGCAGTCGTTTTTCGATTCCCTTGGAAATCACGTGGTTAGCGATGCAACCGAATGGCTGGAGCGAGATGATGTTGTTCACTCCGTCTCGGATATAACCCACGATGTCGGCAGGCAGGAGCCAGCCTTCTCCAAACTGTGCTGCCAGCGAAACCAAACCCTGTACATCCTTCGCATCATCATAAATATTGGTGAATGGACGGAAGTAGCGGAACCTGCTGGCTGCCTTGTTCACCTGGCGTAATCTTCTGCCTATCAATGCCTGATAAGCACCCTTGATGATGAAGTCAGGTACCTTGGTACAACTCAGTCGCATGTGCTTCTGTATCTCTACATTCACGAATTCCTGAAGGAAGAACGGAGCGAGTAGCGGTGGCACAACCTCAATGCCTTTAGAGATGATGTATCGCTCCAGGTACTGGTGGGCAAAAGGATTGAACTTCAGGAAGATTTCTCCTACGATGCCCACTTTGGGTACATCCTTGTCGAGGGTCATCTGGTTGAATTCCTCTGCAGCCTGTTCCAGGAGTTTGATGAGACCTTTCGCTGAGTTTCGGGCGATAGGCTCGTCGATGAGGCGTATGTACTTATCCCGTAATTCCTTGGCTATTCCCTGTTTCCGTTCTCTTGCGATGCAGGCGTTGTACATCTCGTTAATCGCATCGCCATAGAAAATAGCGGTAACGATAATCTGACTGTATTTAAGCCAAGGCACGTTGAAGCCATCCTGCTCGTTATAGTCTTGCTTATCATCCGTAGAACCGGAAGCTTCACCTGTTGAGGCTGTCACGCCTAGTGTGAGTAATGGTACATCCTGGAAACCGTTGGAAATCATCGCCCGTTTGATGAGGCCAGCATAGTTGGTTGCGCGACATTGTCCACCTGTCTGACTCATGACTACTGCTGTGTTCTTGAGATCGTATTTGCCTGATTTCAAGGCTTTAATGATGTCTCCGACGATGAGCGTTGCTGGATAGCAAACCTCATTGTTGGCGAATTTCAAGCCGATTTCCGCACTAGCTTCATCGCTCATCGGTAATACTTCTACATCATAACCTATCAGCTTCAGGATAGGAGGAATGATAGGGGTGAGGTACTCAGTCATGAACGGAGCGAGAATCTTGCGATGCACATCCTGCTTGGTGAAAACCTTGGTCTGCTGTAAATGTTGAGTGTTGAGTGTTGAATGTTGAATTTCTTCTGCTGTTGAATTTTTCACTCTTCGTTCTTCACTCTTCACTCCCTTTAGGCTTTCTATCAGCGAGCGGACACGAAGTTTCAGCGAACCGATATTGCTGACATCATCTATCTTCAAGAGCGTGAAAGGCTTGTTGTGGCGCTTCATGATGTCACGAATCTCGTCCTGGATAAAGCTGTCAGGACCGCAACCGAAGCTGGTCATCTGTACGAAATGTACATTGTCACCCTGTTCGGCTGCCCATTGCGCAGCCTTCATGATACGGTTCATGTAAGCCCATTGCTTGACAAGATAAGTCTCAGGCTGGCTGTTGTATGCATCGTTGTTGTCTGATGAGCCTCTGGCGATGTCTTCGCTGATTACGTTGACTCCCAGGTTTGCAATCATCTCGCTCAACTTGTGCTGAACCAACGGGTCAGTATGATAAGGACGGCCAGCCAGGAGGATGGTAAGATGAGGCTTCTCCTCGTCCTGGTTGAGAATCTCCCAACCTTTCATCTTGATTTCTGCTGAGTAGGCAGCTTGCGCATAGAGTGCTTCTCTCAAGGCCTTTCGGGCAGTCTTTCTGTCTACTCCCAATTTCTTGAGATAATCCACGATTTGCTTTTCCAAAGCCTTGGGTTGTGCAAAGTTGATGACTGGAGAATCAATCGGTTTCTTCAGAACTATTACCGATTTGATGACATCGCTATAGCCCGAAACCACAGGACAGTTGAAGCTGTTCAGCGTATTCTTCGGGTCGTCATTGTGCTCATATACTACGTATGGCATCAGGATGCGGTCTACCTCCGGGTTTTCATTAAGCTCTTTGAGATGGCTGTGAGCCAACTTGGCAGGGAAGCAGATGTTGTCGCTCATAACTGTATTCAAGGCTCCTTCATACTGGCTGAAGGTTGAATCAGAAGAGAGAATGACATCGAAACCTGCTGCATGAAGCAGGGCATTCCAGAACGGAAAATCCTCATACATGTTGAGAATGCGGGGGATACCAACCTTGATGTGGCGTTTTGTGATATCAAAGTGCTTAATTTCCTTACCGTCAAAGAGTAAGTGATATTTATATTCGTAAATATTCTTACCTTTTATCTCATTTGCTCCCTTATTGTTGAAAACCCGTTCACACTTGTTTCCCGAGTAAAACTTATTGCCGCCAGCGAAGGTGTAGCGAGAAACATAGCAATGGTTCTCACAGCCTTTACATTGCAGCTGCTTGGTTTCGTAATGAGCGAGATTCTGAAGGTCGTCAATGCTGCGGGCATTCATTCCTGTTTGGTAATCAGCCGCCGCATGCAGGGCACAGCCATAGGCACCCATCAATTCAGGCATGTTGCTACGAGCCACCTCGGTATGAGTCAGCAATTCGAAAGCTCTTACCACAGCATCGTTTCTCATGGTACCACCCTGTACGACGATTTTTCCTCCAAGGTTCTCATTACCATGGAGTTTCAGTACTTTGTAAAGACAGTTCTTGATAACCGAATAAGAGATTCCTGCAGAAATGTCAGCCACGGATGCCCCCTCTCTGAGTACCTGCTTTACCTTGGAATTCATGAAGACCGTGCAGCGGGTACCCAAGTCGCAAGGAGCTTTAGACTGGCAGGCAAGTTTGGCAAAATCACCTACAGAATATCCCATGTTATTGGCAAAAGTCTGTATGAAGGTCCCGCAACCGGAAGAGCATGCCTCGTTGAGTTCCATTCTAACTACAGCACCTTTCTCTACGAAGATAGCCTTCATGTCCTGTCCGCCAATATCAAGGATGAAACTGACGTCAGGCATGAGTGATGCAGCAGCCCGTTCGTGTGCCATGGTTTCGATAATGCCGCTGTCAAGTCCGAATGCAGCCTTAATCAGTTCTTCGCCATAGCCGGTAGAACAAGAGCCTACGATTTCCAGTTCTGCCCCTCTATGCTCTGCTTCCTGCTTCAGGGCGTTCAGACCGTCGGCTACCGCCTTGATAGGGTTGCCTAGGTTCAGGCGATAGTTTGTAAAGACAATATCGCCCTTGTCCTTTTGGTCAGATTTTCCATCTGCATCCGTATTGCTTCCCATTCTAACTGCCACAATCTTGGTCGTAGTGGAGCCGGAATCAATACCGATGACCACCTGCTGCTTACCTTTTGCCAAAGGATGGGTTTCGGTAGCAAATCTTGCTTTTGACTGGAGCCATTTATCGTGCTCCATTTCGCTTTTAAACAAAGGTTCCAGGCTACTATTCCACTCAATCTTTATTTCCTGATGTAAGCGTTTCCTGAGAACAGAAAATTGGATTCCGTCAGCATCAGAAGCATCTTTGTCATTTGTGTCATCTGTGTCATCTTTGGGAGAATTACGGTAGGCGCATCCCAACGCAGGAATCAGATTGCTATTTTCTGATACGATGAAATCATTTTCTGACAGATGCATATAGTCGCAGAATGCTTTGCGGAGTGCAGGGAGAAAGGTCAGCGGACCACCGCAAAGTAGGATAGGAGCCTCGAAGTCGATGCCATGAGAAAGCGTCACCACAGTTTGTACTGCGATGCTATGAAAGATACTTGCCGCAATATCCTCTTCAGGGAGATTACGTGCCATGAGGTTCTGGATATCGGTCTTGGCGAAGACACCACAGCGGGCTGCCATCGGATAAACATGTTGGGCATTCATAGCCAACTGGCTCATTTTCTGGTTGTCTACACCCATCAATACGCTCATCTGGTCGATAAATGCACCTGTTCCACCGGCACAGTTACCGTTCATGCGAAGCTCCATTCCGCCATTAGGCTTGAAGAAAACAACCTTTGCATCCTCTCCACCGATATCGATGAGAGCCTTTGCCTCAGGATGAGCCTTACGGGCATAAACCGAGGCTGCCACTACTTCCTGAACAAACTCAGCCTGCAGCTGTTCTGCCGTAGCCATGCCCACGCTTCCCGTAACGCAGATATTTACTTTTGTATCGCCTATCAACTGGTTAATCTCATCGAAATAATGAGACACAAGTTCTTTGACACGAGCGTTGTGGCGTTCGTATTTTGAGTAAATCAAGTTTTTCTTGCCATCGATAACGGCAATTTTGGCTGTTGTTGAGCCAACATCGAGTCCGATACTATATTTTGCTTTCTCCATTTCTCTTCTTTTTTCAGCCTGCAAAATTACAAAAATCTTTCAAGAAAACCAAAAGACGGCTATAAATTTTGCCAATAAGCTTATGACTTTTGGGGAGACAAAGAATGGGTATTCACTCCTTTCTCATATCTCTTCTCATATCTCTAAACGCACTCCAAGCTATCGGAATAGCCACGGTAAAGGAGCAGACGTCTGCCCATGCCTGACACATTTCTACACCTAGCAAACCGAAGAAATGGGGTAGGATAAAGATGAGCGGAATGAAGAACAAACCGCTTCTTGCTGCAGCAACGATATTGGCACGGATAGGCTTGCGGATGGTCTGCATCAGCATGTTGGTAAGTACGATGGTGGCAACCAGAGGAAAACTGATAACCTGCCATTTCAAAGCCATGGAACCAACCTCTATTACCTTGGCATCATCACGGAATAGTTCGATGATAGGCTCTGAGAAAATGAAGCCAATCACGGCACAGACAGCCAGGAATATCGTACCACACTTGATGCAGTAATAAAAAGCTTCCTTGACGCGAGCGTATAGTTTGGCTCCATAGCAGAAACCACAGAGCGGCTGGAATCCTTGTCCCAATCCGATTACCACAGCATAGGTAAAGAAAGAGATGCGGGTGACGATGCTCATGCCGGCAATGGCAGCATCTCCGTAAGCTCCCGCTGCCACATTCAATACCAAGGTGGCGATACTTCCCAAGCCTTGTCTTGACAGGGATGGGGTTCCGCCAAAGATAATCTCTTTGGCAAAGGCTCTGTTCGGGGTAAAATTACGCAGATGAATGCGGATATTCTGTCCTTTGTGGGTCATCCAGAAGAGGATGGCGCAACCGAAACATTGGCTGATGAGAGTAGCGATGGCTGCACCCGTAATACCCAGCTCGAAGTAGAGAATGAGCAATGGGGCGAGAATCAGATTCAGCAATACGCCCGACATGATGCCTTTCATCGCATACATCGTGTTGCCCTGAAAACGCATCATGTTGTTGAGTGTCAGAGAGGTAGTCATGAAAGGAGCACCTAACAGGATGATGCCCAGATAACGCTCTGTATAGGGAAGAATGGTGGGAGTTGATCCCAAAATAAGACAGAGTGGGGTAAGAAACAGCTGTCCCAGTATTGCGATGGCCAAACCTGTAAGAAAGCTTAATACAAAGCCGGTAGCAGCCATCTTTCTGGCGTTCTCCTCCTCTTTGGCGCCCAACTTACGAGAGATATAATTGCCAGCTCCATGACCATAGAAAAAACCTACTGCCTGTATTACCGCCATCATGGCAAACGATACACCCACAGCTGCTACGCTCTGGGTGTTGATGCTTCCCACGAAATAGGTGTCGGCGAGATTGTACATACTCGTAGACAACATGCTGATGATGGTAGGAATCGCCATCGTGAAAACAACCTTGTGCACAGGGGCTTGGGTCAGGAATGTATAATTATCTCTAGTTTTCTTCATTGTGAAAAATCTGCTTTCTTCTTTTTTGACCATGCAAAGGTACTATTTTATTTTCGATTATCGCCCAATAATGGGATTTATGTGAACTTTTTTAAATAAAAATACTCTAAAAACTTGCCTCTGTCAAAAATATGTAGTATTTTTGCAGACGAATTGTAGTTCCCTATCTTCTTGTAAAACAAGATGTATGGACTGACTAACTGTATAAAACGGACTAATTATACTGATCAGAATTTGATTAAAATCGAGTAATAACAGTAATGAGCAATATAAGAATAATACCAGTAACAACCCGAAAGGGATTGCGAGCCTTCGTAAACTTCTATTATGAGCTGTATAAGGGCAATAAATTTGCTGTTCCCTTCTTGCGCTTTGATGAAATGAATACGTTGAGTAAGCATAAGAATCCTGCCTTTGAATTCTGCGAGGCACAGTATTTCCTGGCTGTAGACAGCGAGGCTCGTATCGTGGGTCGTGTTGCAGCCATCATCAATCGTCGTGCCAATGAACAATGGAATAAGAAGCAGGTGAGATTCGGATGGTTTGATTTTGTGGATGATTTGGAAGTATCGCAGGCTTTATTAAATGCTGTTGAGGCTTGGGGACGCACAAAGGGAATGACTGAGTGCGTAGGACCGCTTGGCTTTACAGATATGGACCGTGAAGGATTGCTCATCGAGGGATTCCATCATAAATCTACCATGTATATCAATTATAATTATCCTTATTACAAGAACCACATGGAAGCCATGTCGTTCTATGAGAAGGATAATGACTGGCTGGAATATCGCATCAAGGTGCCTGAGGAAACCCCAGCCAAGTTTGCCAGAACAGCAGAGATGATAGAAAAAAGATACAATCTGCATGTGCATAAGTTTACTTCCCGAGAGTTGGTTAAGGGTGGTATGGGACGAGAGGTGTTTCATATCGTAAACGAAACTTATAAAGACCTTTATGATTTCCAGCAGCTTACGGAAAGTCAGATAGATAAGTATGTAAATGATTATATCAAGAAGGCTGATCTGAATCTGGTTACGGGTGTAGTAGATGGTAATGATGGCAACAGATTGATTGGCTTTGGTGTATCTTTCCCTTCCTTTACCGATGCTTTGCAGAAGATTGGAAATGGTAAACTGTTGCCTTGGGGCTGGTTGAAGATTCTGAAGGTAATGAAGCTTCATGCAACTGATACGGTAGATTTGCTCCTGATAGGTGTATTGCCTGAGTATCGTGCCAAGGGTGCCAATGCCTTGATCTTTGCTGATCTTATTGAGCAATATCGCCGTTATGGATTTAAATGGGCTGAGGCTATGCCACAGATGGAAAGCAATAAAGGTGTGCAGAGCCAATGGCAATATCTGGAAAGCGAACAGCATCGTCGCCGCAGATGTTACCGTAAAGTGATGGTTAGATAAGATAAATTTGTTTGGAAAATGCGATTTTAAGATAAAAAAGCGCCTGGCTTAGATCATTGATTCTGAGTCAGGCGCTTTGCTTTATAGCTTTATTGGATTTCCTAATATCTTAGATTCTTTCTTTCTCCCAGGAAGCCCTTTAAACCTCCCAGTTCCATCAGTATTACACCAATAAGGGTGGTGAGGATGCCTAAGATGACATCGATGATGTAATGATGGCCGGAATAAACGGCTGTCCACCAGATTCCTAAGCAGATGAAAGCGAATAGGGCTATTGTGTACCAACGTTTATGGCTCATTACTGCATAGATAGTAGTGAGGAACATGTAGGCTGCGTGCAAACTAGGAACGGCAGCAAATACATTGGCGTTCTTGCCGTACAGTCCATGAAAGATGGAAAGTCCCGTCATTTCATCAAATCTTCCTAAACCAGCCACATTACCCGGGGTGTGGAGAACCGGCTCGAAACCGTAGTTCATCGCATACCAAGGTGGGGCAGCTGGGTAGATATAATAGCCGATAAAGCCAATGAGGTTTACCAGGAGAAAAGCCCAGGAGAATCGTCTGAACCAAGAATACTGCTTCTTGATGTAGAGATAAATGGCGAAGGCGATAGGTACGGGTACCCAGCACAGGTAGAAGATGCCTGCCATGAAATCGGCTACTCCGCAGTTGTGAACCTTGAAGTATTCGCCCGGTATCATGATACTTGTATGGTCGGCTACAGCCTGCAGTTCGGCAGCGGTAGTGGCTGCTATTCCAAAGAGATATTTCTCTGCTTCATACAGGTGTATTACGTCGATGGAGTTTACCTTATAGTTTGGGTAGAGGCGCATCGAGTCGTAGATGATTCCGAAGAGGAACCAAGGCAGGAAGTAGATGGCAAAGCTGCGGGTCTTCTTCCAAGCCATCAGCACGACCAATAGAATGATTAAATATATGCTAAACACTTTCTCTTATTTTTTTTTCATTACTCGATAGCAATGCGCGATGCGCCAGAATGCTGTGATGTTGGCAAGAATGGCGATGAGAATCATACCGCTCGCTAACCACCATAAATCTCCGGTAATGCCTGTAACGATTGCGGATACGGCGGTAACGACTACTCGCTCTGGGCGTTGCATGAATCCTACCTTGCACTCGATGTCAAGACCTTCTGCACGGGCACGAACGTAGCTAACCATCACGGAACCCGTCATGGCAGCAAAGGTCATTACGCCCATCCAGAACCATTCGCCCTTGTCGGTAAGGAGGAAGACCAGGCAGATGCCGAAGAGACTGACCAGTTCGCTGTAACGGTCGAGTGTAGAATCCCAAAGTGCACCAAAGAGACTGCTCTTGCCGCTCATGCGAGCCAGTCTTCCATCCATCATGTCGAAGAGACCAGAGGCAAGAATGATAAATCCACCCCATCCGATGATTGTCATACAGTCGGCATAAGTATAGTCGCTAGTGCCGGCAGTCATCAGGGTAGGGTCGCTGTTGACTCCGCCCATTCCCAGAATCCACGCTGCGTCAATAAAGAAGCAGGTTGCAAGAATATTGCCGATAAAACCTACCAGCGTCACGATGTTTGGCGTGATGCCAATCTTTATCATCGCCTTGATGAGAGGATTGATCATCACGTAGATTACTTTTTGTAAGAAATCTCTGTAATTCATTTGTTTATTGTCATTTGTAATTTCCTTTTTCCTCCTTATTGGAGGTCTTCTGAATTCCTTCCTTCCGGAATATCTTCTTCGTCCTTTTTCTTAAACACGAATTTTCTTTGTCCGGGATAATTCACCAGCACAGCTACAAGAAATGAAACCACACATTTTGGAATCATGTAGTGGATATTGACGTGTTCATGCAGGTTGATGGCTTCTGTCAAGGCGATGGTACCGCCTGAATTGAGTGTCCAGCTCAAGGCCCAGATGATGAAATATCGCCATGCCACGTTCTTTTTCTTGCGCTTGGAATCGCCGAATACGTAGCGATAGTTGAGGGTGCAGTTGGTGATTCCTCCGCTCATGACGCCTAGGGCATTGGCTAGTCCGTAGTATATTCCGATGATGTCGGAGAGAAAGAAAGCCAGTCCGAAGTCTACTATCGAGGCTATTGATGCTGTCAGCTCAGCTTTTCCGAAGGTTACTAATTCCTGCTTTATCTTACCCATAAAAATATGATTTTGGCAATCAGCATTACGACGGCTGCATAGAATCCACCCAGCAGGTCGTCTGCCATGACATAGAAGGCTCCCTCTTTGCGGTCTAGCCACTTGATGCCAAGTGGCTTCACCATGTCGAAGAAGCGGAAGAGAACCAAGGCAACCAAAGCCCACCACCAGGCATCCTTGGGTGCTCCTGTGGCAGTAAAAGGCGTAATCAGGGACAGCGGAATCCATACGCCAGCCATCTCGTCGATTACTACTCGGCTTGGGTCTTCTCCCCAGTAAGGTTGTAGTCGGGCTGTAGCCCAGGTTCCTAACAGGGTAGAGAGGATGACCAGGAAAAAGGTGATGCTTTGCAGCATTTCTCCGTTGAAGCCTCCTAGGTAAGCCATCAATGCCCAAATAAGGGTGGCCAAGACTGAGCCAGCCGTGCCTGGTCCCCAAGGCCAGAAGCCGCTTCCGAAGCCTGTTCCGATGATGACGGGCAACAGCGGAGGGCGCTCATTGGTTAGATTTCCTTTATTGTTCATTTTTGCCTAATTTCTATTCGTTTTGCTTGATTGTTTGTAATTCGGTTGCAAAATTACGCTAAAAAACTAAAATATCCAAATAGTTTTCGATTATTTTCAGAATAATATGTATATCTTTGCACCCGAATTCGGAAAAAAGCCACAAATGAAGCCCAATAGAGCTTAAACATGGCTTATTATATAATTTAAGGTATTATTAGAAGAGGTTAATGAAGGATATGAATTTTAAAAGAGCATTCTTGTTGTTTTTTACAATGATGGTCTGTGCGCTCGAGATGGCTGCACAGCAGAAAATCAGCGGTCGCGTCATCGACGAGGATGGCTTTGCCGTGCCTTATGCTAGCGTGCAATATAAGGGACGCAAGATTGCCGTTTCAAGTGATGGAGAGGGTAAGTTTACCATCGAGAAGCATCCAGAATGGGTGCTTACCGTGAGTGCCCTCAGCTATAAGTCACAGACTGTGAAGATTAACGAAAAGCTCAATTTCCTGGAAGTGAAATTGAAAGATGATAGCCGCCGACTCACCGAGGTGGTGGTGAAATCGAAGAAAGGTAAGTACAAAAGAAAGGAAAATCCTGCCGTAGAGCTGATGCGACGCGTGATTGCTGCCAAGAAGAAGAGCAATCTGTCCAATCATGATTATTATCAGTTTGATAAATATCAGAAGTTAACCCTTTCGCTCAACGATTTGACCAAGGAACAGCTGGAGGGTAAGTTTTTCAGCAAGCGCCAGTATCTGCTGGACCAGGTGGAGAAATCTCCTTATAATGATAAGCTGACCTTGCCTGTGCAGGTCAACGAGACGGTTTCCCAGCACATCTACCGCAAGGATCCAAAGAGCGAGAAAGATATTATCAAGGGTCAGCAGAGCAATGGTATAGGACAGGTGATTCAGACGGGTGAAATCATCAATACCGTTCTCAAGGATGTATTTACCGATGTCGATATCTACGATGATTATGTGCGCCTCCTGCAATATCCGTTCCCTTCGCCTATCGGCAGAACAGCCATTTCCTTCTACCATTACTATATAGAGGATACGGTTTATGTAGAGCGCGATCTCTGCTATCATCTGCAGTTTATTCCTGCCAACAGTCAGGATTTCGGATTCCGTGGAGAACTCTATGTGCTTGCCGACAGCACCCTGCATGTAAAGAAATGTAACCTTTACATGCCTCACAATAGTGATGTGAACTGGGTGAAGGACATGAAGATAGAGCAGGAATTTACGAAGCTCGATAATGGCGAGTGGGTTTTGACCAAGGACGATATGGTGGCAGAAATGCACATCAATAATCTGTTGCAGGACCTGCTGGTGGTAAGAAATACGCGACTCTCCGACTATGCCTTTGATGAACTGCCGAAGCAGCTGTTCAAGGGCAAGGCGAAGATAAGGCACGATATGGACGCCATGAACCGTGATGAGGCTTACTGGAATAAGTATCGACAGGTTGACCTTACGAAGAGCGAATCGTCGATGGATAGTTTCATTCATCGTATGGAGAACTCCAAGGGTTTCAAATACATTATCCTGGGTGTGCGAGCCCTGATGGAGAACTATGTTGAGGTGGCTCATGCCAAGAAGACCGAGGAGAATAAGGAAAACAGAAGTTATTTCGACTTGGGACCTATCAATACGTTCCTTTCCAACAACTTCGTGGATGGAATCCGATTGCGTCTGGCTGGTCGTACGATGGCCGCTCTCAATCCTCATTTCTTCTGGAATGGTTATGGAGCCTATGGTCTGAAGAGCCATGAATGGTATTATGGTCATGTGCTGACCTATTCTTTCAACAAGAAGAAGAACAGTCCGTTCGAGTTCCCTATGCGTAACCTGACCTTTGAGGTGGGGCATGATATTACTTCTCCATCTGATGACAACCTGTTGCATAACAAGGACAACTTCTTCATGACCCTTCGTGCCTCGACGCAGGATCAGATGTATCTCTACCAGCGCCAGAAGCTGGGCTTTGTATATGAGACCGATTGGGGCTTCCGCTTCGATACGAATATACGTTGGCAGAGCAACCGTACCGTGGGCAACCTGCATTATTATAAGGTGAACACGGGTGAAGAAGTAAATAAAATCCGTACCACGGAGGTTTCGGCAGGACTCAATTACAATCCTGGTGTTACCTATGTGAATACCAAGCAGCAGCGCTTGCCTATCAATCTGGATAGTCCTGAGCTCAGCTTGCGCCATACGACGGGTCTCGATGGCTTTATGGGTGGACAGTATAAGAGCAACATCACCAGCCTGGGCGTTTACAAGCGCCAATGGTTGGGAAGCTTCGGATACATCGATTTCAATATCGTGGGTAAGATGCAATGGAACAAGGTGCCATTCACCATGCTTATCCAGCCACCGGTCAACCTCTCTATCTTCGAACAGGAGGCCACTATCAGTATGATGAAAGACTGGGAATTCCTGAGCGACCGTCAGGTATTCTGGTCTGTAGCCTGGGATATGAACGGCAAGCTGCTCAATCGTATTCCGCTCATCAAGAAGCTCAAGTGGCGTGAATATATTGCAGCCAAGGGAGTCTGGGGACAACTCACGGATAAGAACAATCCGCTGAAGAATCCGAACGATGATGTTCTCTTCAAGTTCCCAAACAACTCTTACACCTTTGGTGACACTCCATATTGGGAGTTGGTGGCAGGTGTGCACAACATCTTCAAGTTCTTCGGAATTGACTATGTGCGCCGTATCAATTACCTGAATCATCCTAATGTGGACAAGTGGGGCATCCGTATGGGATTCCTCATGACGTTCTAATCAATATCTGGTGGTCCGGAAACGGACCATAAGGCTTCAATTTGTCATAAACAACATAAAATAAGATAGGAGATAGAATCATGAAAATTTTGCTAGCAGACAGACAGGACATCACGCGAGCAGGACTCAGCTACGTGATAGAGAAAATGGAAGGGCTGGAAAGCAAGTATGTGGAAGACAAGGCTGAGCTGGTGCTTGCGTTGAAAGAGAATGAAGATACGGTCGTGATACTCGACTATACGAACTTCGACATCAACGATGCTGCCGAGTTGCTCATCCTGAACCAACGTTTTCCCTATACCCGATGGCTCTTGTTTAGCGAAGACTTGAGTACCGACTTCGTGAAGGTGCTCGTGGCTAGCAGTACTATGTTCAGTATTCTCCTGAAGGAAAGCCCGCTGATGGAAATCAAGGAGGCCATCCGTTTCTGTGTAGCCAGCAACCGGTTTATCTGCCAGCGCATGATGGAAGTATTGCTCGCTCCTAAGAAAGAAACAGAAGAAAAGGTGAATCTCACCAAGACTGAGACTGAGATTCTGAAAGATATTGCATTAGGAATGACAACGAAGGAAATAGCCGAAAAGCGTTTCTCCAGTTTTCATACCGTGAACACCCATCGTAAGAACATTTTCCGAAAGTTGGGCGTAAATAATGTTCATGAGGCTACAAAATATGCTTTAAGAGCAGGTTTGGTAGATTCTGCAGAATATTATATTTAATAAAATGTCTTCGGAATGTGATTGGAAAGGTAAGCAAAATACGATATTTGTGAATATGGATAAAAAATAAGGTTTCAGATTGTCTCCCGACAGTCTGAAACCTTTTGTTTCTAACTAACTTATTATCAACTATTCATTACTTACTGGCTGCAAAATTACAAGTTTTTATAGAAAATAACGCCTAAAAAAGCAAGAAATAGCAGAATGATGCTTTTATTTTGAGTTTCAAGTGGTTGTGGCAGTCGTTGGCTTTAAGTGGCATAGACGAGGAAAAGCGAAAAACGCAGATTGGAGAAATAGAAACGCTTTCAAATCATTACCTCGCAGAAACGCCCTAATAAGCATTTTTAACGGTGGCGGTTCATATTTCCCCATTCTGCGTAAGTTTTGGTTTTGCCATGCAACTCTCATAGTTTAATTTTGCACCGAACAAAAAAGTAAGAATTATGAGATGCACTTTCAAGACAGTCTTCTATGTAAATGGAAGCAAGGAGAGAAACGGAATTGTCCCTATCATGGGACGAGTGACAATCAACGGAACTATCGCACAGTTCAGTTGCAAGCAGAGCGTTACCAAGGCTATTTGGGATGCCAAGGGCAACAGAGCCACAGGCAAGAGTAAGGAAGCCAAGGAGGTGAACTTTGCGCTTGACAACATCAAGGCTCAAATCACCAAGCATTACCAGCGACTTTCCGACCGTGAGGCGTTCGTTACCGCTGAAATGGTGAGAAACGCCTACCAAGGCATAGGCACGGAATACGAGACATTGCTCAGAGCCTTTGACAAGGAGAACGCAGCTTTTGCCAAGCGTGTGGGCAAGGATAGAGCCAAGAACACCTACCGCAAGTATCTGACGGTAAGAAAGTATGTTGCCGATTTCATCAAGTATCAGTACAAGCGCAGCGATATGTCCATGAACGAGCTTACTGAGGAGTTCATCCGTGACTATTGCCTGTATCTGAAGAATGTCGTCGGACTTGCGCAGTCCTCCATTTGGATTTACTCCATACCACTGAAGCATATCGTAACGGCAGCTCACTACAACGGCAAGATACCGAGAAATCCATTTGCCATGTACCACGTTGACCCAGACCACAAGGAACGTGAGTTCTTGACATTGGACGAGCTTACCGCCATGACCGAGATAACGTTGGAAGACCCGAATATGGCATTTGCGAGAGACCTTTTTATCTTTGGTTGTTGGACAGGTATATCTTTCATCGACATCAAGAACTTGACGGAAGATAACATCAGCATGATAAACGGTGCTCCTTGGATTGTTTCCAAGCGTCAGAAGACAGGCGTTCCGTTCCAAATCAAGTTGATGGATATTCCCATGCAGATTATTGGGAGATACAAGGCTTTCAGAAAAGGAAGTCACTTGTTCAATATCGGCAACCTTGACAGCATCAACAAGCGCATAAAGAAAGTTGCTGCAATGTGTGGCATCAAGAAGCGTGTCTCGTTTCATGTCTCACGTCATAGTTGGGCTGTTTTAGCCTTGGAGTACGGAATGCCGATAGAGAGCGTGAGCAAGATTCTTGGTCACACGAATATCACCACGACACAGATATATGCCAAGGTGACAAGCACAAAGCTTGACCATGACATATCTGTCTTTGAAAGTCGAATCAAGGGGCATTTGCCTACAATGGGAGGAATGGCATGAAAAGGACTGTAATCACCGTGGACGGAAATGGAATGCTATCCATTCTGTCCAACTTGGAGAACTTGTGGATGAGTGAGAGCGAGTTGATTGATATGCTATATGTCACAGCCCCGAAGCTCACAGCCGTGATAAGAGCCATATATAAAGAAGGTATGTTGTTGATGTCGGAAGTCCAACAGAAGCAAGAAACCTCCAAAGGCATTTGGCAAACATTGTATGGATTCCCTATGGTTGTTGCCATTTGCTTCCGTCTAAACTCCAATGGTGCAGCGCAACTTCGTGATGACATCACCAAGAGGCTGTACGGAGCAAAAGAGAAAACAGCCATTGTCCTGCAAATCTACGGAGGGACAAATGCCTTTAGCTAAGAATGGTCGCATCTTTAACGCTTCGGTTATTCACTGTCGTATTGACTTGCCTACGTACTGATTCATTGTCGTATCAAGCATTTCTATGAAGAATGCGGAGCTGCCGATGTCAAACGTTTTACATATTTATCGTATGACATATAAAACGTATGACATGCAGGAATACATTTTTGTTCATCCCGAGGAAAGGTTCGCAAGGAAACCTCTCTTCGGGATTTTTTGTTTCATCTTATCCCGATTGGCTACATCAAGCACCTTGATTTCCAATCTTTTAACATTGTCGGTGCAAACTGCTCCATTCTGCGCAAGTTTGTGTTTTGCATTTTGATTTTCCGCCCTTACCTTTGCAACTTTAATTTTATCAACTCACAAAGGTTAGATTATGAGCAAGACAAACGACAACAATCAGCCTGTGGTTGTGGAAAGAAAACAGCCACAGGCAGCACCTCCGACAAACGAGGTGTTCATCCGTGTTGGCACTACCTTGTACAAGGTGGTTGACCAACCTACCATCACAGGAGGAAAGGTAAGAAAGCGCATCCCATGGAATATGGAGACATTGCGTCAGGACTACGGCAAGGAGTTCGTCAAGTACGTTCACAAGTATGACGGCTTCTGTACCGTTCCCGAGCATGTGAACCACCGCACGGTGATAGATGGTTTTCTCAACCTTTACGAACCGATAGGACACAAGCCGATTCAAGGTGGCTTCCCGAACATCAAGAAATTGGTAAGTCACATCTTCGGTGAACAATACGAGCTTGGCATGGACTACCTGCAACTGCTCTATCTCAGACCTGTGCAGAAGTTACCAATTCTGCTACTTGTATCAGAGGAGAGGAACACAGGCAAGACCACGTTCTTGAACTTTCTGAAGGCATTGTTCCAAGACAACGTGACTTTCAACACCAACGAGGACTTCCGTAGTCAGTTCAACTCCGATTGGGCTGGCAAACTGCTCATTGTCGTGGACGAGGTGCTGCTCAGCCGCAGGGAGGATTC
>CAKPWR010000032.1 GCA_934196725.1 uncultured Prevotella sp. | reverse complement strand
AAAAAGGTGTAGCTTTCCTACGAATGCTACACCTAAAACATAGGAATGCTACACTTTTTTATAGGAATGCTACACCTCTTTTGAAAAAAAAACACTATATTTGCACTATGATTGAAATATTAGAACCATACCAAGGATAGAATTGGTCCTGATTATCATCGGGGCGGCACTCATATTGGGTATAATCTTCGTATATCTTTTTATTTCTGGTATCGATATTCATCATGCTGTTAAACCTCTTGTATTTCCTGGAGTGAGCATAACAATAAGCAAATAAATTTAAATAACAAATACAGTATTAAATTATGAAAAAGTTTAATAATCAATCCTATGGGTCGCAAGTCGGCCGTATGTACAATGGGGGGGTGATAATCCGTAGATTCGCTCTGTTCCCATTGATGTTGTTCATGTTGTTGCTTCTGCCAGCCGGCATGGTTGCGCAGACAGAAGCTTCCAGTTCTAAGTATATAGCAACGTATGAATCCTCTACCCAAACCTTGACTTTCAAGGAATATGCGGGAGAAACCCTTCCTAAAAATAGTGCTTGGGTGGAAGATAAGATGACGGTGGATGGTATCAATAAGAGATTAGAAAATGGCACAATCGTGCACATTGTTTTCGATAAGAGCTTTAGCACATACACTCCTACATCGTTGAGCGAATTCTTTTCAAATCTCTTAACGTTGGAAACAATTAAAGGTCTGGAATATCTGAATACAGAGAAGGTGACAGATATGTACCGCATGTTCTATAAATGCTCATCTCTCACCTCGCTAGATGTTACTCATTTCAATACAGCGAATGTAACGGATATGAGATACATGTTCTATAAATGCTCATCTCTCACCTCGCTAGATGTTACTCATTTCAATACAGCGAATGTAACGGATATGAGTTATATGTTCTCTAGCTGCTCATCTCTCACCTCTCTAGATGTTACCCATTTCAATACCGCGAATGTGACGAAAATGAGCACAATGTTCTATAACTGTTCAAAACTCACCTCGCTAGATGTTACTCATTTCAATACAGCGAAGGTGACGAATATGTACAGTATGTTCAGAAACTGTCTTGCTCTCACCACCATCTACGCCAGCAGTAAGTTTGTAACAACCCTGGTATCTGATAGTCGCTTCATGTTCTACAATTGTGAAAAACTCAAAGGCGAAGAAGAATGGAAAAATGACAAGGCTACCGACAAGACCTATGCCAAAATAGAAGGTGGATATTTTAGTCGTGCAATCCCTAGGGTAAAATATGCTGATGGCACGCTGACCTTCTTTCTCGCATCCAAGGAGACTTTGGGAGAAAATGAGTATGAACTCAATAGTGGTAAAAAATTACCTGAATGGGTGAAACACACATTTAGCATTACCAAGGTTGTGTTCGATACTTCATTTGCTAATGCAAGACCAACGAGTTGTTATAAGTGGTTCTTTTGGTGCGAAAATCTAAATCAAGTAGAAGGCATAAAGAATCTGAATACCAAGGAGGTTACGGATATGGCAGATATGTTCTATGAATGCCGAGATCTCTCTTTGCTAGATGTCTCAGGTTTCAATACCGAGAAAGTGACGGATATGTCCGGAATGTTCTATGAATGCATAAGTCTCAAATTGCTCGACGTCGCCAAGTTCAATACTGCTAATGTGAAGAGTATGAGTAATATGTTTTACAGGTGCAATAATCTCGACTTGCTCAACGTCACAAATTTCAATACTGCGAATGTGACTAATATGCAAGGAATGTTCTATAGCTGCCCTGCTCTCACAACCATCTACGCCAGCGATAAGTTTGTTACAGGCCAGGTTACTGATGGTTCTAACATGTTCTCGAACTGCATAAACCTCAAAGGTTTTATAGATTATAAGAATAACTCAGACAAGACTGACCACACCTACGCCAACTACAAGACTGGCTATTTCACCAAGCTGGTAGGTAAGAATGGCTATGAGAAGATAGGAGCAACGGGAGAAACTCTTACTACGGATAATCTCGTTCTTGAAGATGACAAGGACTTCGTGGCTTACGAGCCGTTCGCAGCCAAGGCTGCATCTTACAGCCGCACTATTAATGCTAGCACCAAATGGGCTACGCTCTGCCTGCCATTCGAGGTATCGCTCGCAAATCAGGACTTCCGTGCCTTCAAGCTTCTTTCAGCTGATGATGTAGCTGAAACTGTAGAACTCGAAGAGATTGAGACAAGCATCGCTGCTGGTACTCCTGTTATCATCAAGATGAAGGATGGAGCAACAAAGCTCAACTTCACTGTAGCCGACAAGGAGATTGCAAAAGATGTTCAGACTGCAGAAACCGCTAATGGCAACTATCAGCTTCAGGGTCTCTATACCCAAAAGATGTTCAGTCAGGATACTGATAACAACTGCTACATCGTGAAGGGCAATAAGCTGATGAACCCAGCCAAGCTGTTGGGTGCATCAACAGAGTTTGTGGGCAGCAAGCCTTTCCGTGCTTACATGGTAGATAACTCTTCTGCTCCTGCAGCAGGTGCCAGAATGTTCAGCATCAGCGTCGGCGGTAGCACTACAGCCATCGAGCAGTTGGAGTCTACAGCAGATAGCAAGGCAGAATACTACGATCTCCAGGGCCGTCGCCTCCAGGATTTGCAGAAGGGTGTGAACATCGTGAAGCGTGGTGGCAAGACCATGAAGGTTATCATCAAGTAATTAAAAAATAGAAATAAAAAAAGATATGAAAAAGAAAAAATATATCAAGCCAGTGGTTAGCGTCATGGAAATGGAAACCACAGCCATCCTCGCCGGCTCTGTTATCCAGAAGGCGGCAGATGCGGATTACAGCGACGAAAATGTGAAGGATTTCTGGGATAATGAAACTAATAAGGGAATTTGGGCAGACTAGCCCCTGATTCTCTATCGTATTCCCAGGCATCACATCTGATGCCTGGGGACAAAATAAAAAGCCCTCGGAGCTATTATGCATCGGGGGCTTTTTCTGCTTTCTAGGTATCATGTTGATAGGTAAGTTCATGAACTTCCACAACATTTTTTCCGAAACTTTTCTCCTGTTTTCTTTGCACTTTCAAAATAAAGTCGTAACTTTGCAATCAAGATACCACCTTTAAGTGAGAAGGATGCTGCTACAGCAGAGGCCTTTGTGAAGAAGTACTATAAGAATATAGTTGATAAATGGGTAAACTTCTTTATTTATAAGAAAAGAATACGTTCAACTAAAATAACGAAGAAATTATGAACTTAAGTATTGTTTCTGCAAGATATGTGGCACCATTAAAAGTTGAATTACACTTTAATGATGACACTGTTAAGACGATAGATGTTGGGGCTTTTATTAGGAATCACCCACATCCGCAATATAACTCTTACTTGAATGAAAACAAATTCAAAAAGTTCAAGATAGAGTTTGGCAACATCGTTTGGGGAAAGAATTGGGATTTGATATTCCCAATAGATAAGTTATATGCTGGCGTTTGCTGCTGAACAAAAAGCCCCCGGAGCTATACGACGCATCGGGGGCTTTTTCCGCTTTCTTCCTTATGCTTCCTTATACTTCCTTCCAATCAACCAATCCCTTTCCCATATCATCCAGTTCTATGGCAAGGGCGATTACTTTTCTCTTATCAGCCTTGAAAGGCTCGGCATACTGCTTGGCTTTCATCTGCTCCTTGGCAGCATCCACACCGCCGTTATTGCTCAGCTTCAGAAGTAAGTGCTGGCAATATCGTCTCATAAAGTGATTTTTTTACCTCAGAATTAGGGAATCCTAGAATATAGATTCCCATCATATAATCCTTAATCGTGAGATAGCCTGTCTGATAGAGGACAAGTTCTGCTCCACCATCAGTCACATCAGAAGTCTCCAGTGTATCGCTAATTATCGGACAATACTCGAAATCTTTCAACCTCTTTTTAATATCATCTTCAAACTTAGAGAGTAGTGGCGATGTCCCGGATGAAAACCAATAGTTCTTCAAATCAGAATCTGCCAATGCATTGATAAGACAGAAAGGATTGAATACATCAACCTTGTTTCTGCTACAGAAGTGATAGCCACCATAATAAGAAGACAGTTGCATAGCAGCTTCATCGAATGTCCATCCTTTACATGCTGCCAATTTGTTGATTTCCGGTTTGAAATAACAGATAGCTTCTTCTTTTGTGATACCACATAGAGCAGCATATTCTGAATCAAAACCAATGAAACTCAAATTGTTGAGACCTGAGGTTAGGGAGAATTGCGAAAATTTGGTGCAGCCTGTGATAAAAATAAAGTTTTCGAATTTGTCCATAGATTTGAGAATGACAAATACGTCTCTGTATATTGCCGTACATTTTTCGTATAACGGAGTCTTCCACGAATGCTGCAATGGAGAGTCGTATTCATCGATGAGAATGGCAACCTGCTGTCCGGTTTGCTCATACGCCCCCACGATTATTGCATTGAAGCGGTCAGCAAGACTATCTGTAGGGGCAGGAACCAATGAATATTCTTTTTCGTATTGTCTGAAAATATTATCGAGATAAGAGCGCAAGGTGTCAGGCTCAGCACCCGCACGCCTCATATCGAGTCTGATGACAGGTCGCTTCACCCATTCTGTCTCCATCTGCATGATCTTCAACCCCTCGAAGAGTTCCTTCTTTCCCAGGAAATAGGATTCGAGCGTATCGACAAGCACGGATTTACCGAAGCGGCGTGGGCGAATCAGGTAATTATACTTCTTTCCTCTGTTAGCAAGTTGCCAGATGATATCTGTCTTGTCAACATAAAGGTATCCTTCCTCTCTGATTTTCTCAAAAGACTGGATACCAACAGGCAATCTTCTATCGTTTGTCTCTACCATAATTCCTAATCTGTCTTTAATAATCAACTTTTGCGCAAAGTTACTACTTTATTTTCATATCTGCAAGAGATTTCGGGGAAAAGTTTCAGAAAAAGGGATGCCGAAGGATGGCAATATGCGCCTTGAAGGGGCACAGCATGCCTAGAGCTTAATCTGTTTTATCTCTTCTTCCGTCAAGCCGGTGGCTTGGATTATTTGAGTGACAGGAAGCCCCAGGGACAGAAGGTTTCTGGCTATTTCAAGGCTTCGCAAGTTCATGCCTTCTTCCTTACCTTTCTGGAAGCTGTCATCTATGAGGGTTCTTTCTACACTTACGGAATCCCAGAACTTGTCGTAGGCCCAGAGTTCGGCATCCGTGAAACCGGAAATCTCCAGCTCCTCTACGGCTTTTCCTATCTCCGGGTCATTAAGCAGGTCGGCAGGAATCTCCTTCGTATTGGAATTGATTTCCGTGAGGAAACGGAGCCACAAGACCATCATGCGCTTGTCGGCGATGGAATGAGGAGTGAACTTGGGGAGTTCTATGAAGGTGAAATGCAAACCCTCGATGACCTTATTGCTGTCCTTGTCGTGCACGATGCGGTAGTTGTGGATGAAATCAGGAGTATCATGCGCAAAGATATCATTTATCAGGTTGAGAGAATACACAGGCTGGAGTTCGCTGTATTTTCCGCCCTTTTTAGCCTGACTCACATAGAGCTTGGATGCATTGAACAGTACTCGCTGCTGGAAGGCGTCAGACCATTCCATCTGCATTTCCACGCAGAACTTCCTGCCTCTGACGTCGGTGCAGAGTACATCCACAATGGTGTTCTTGCCCCCTTCGAGCTGGGGCACAAGTTCTGTAGGCAGATACTTTATTTCGTGTATCTGCTCCTCTTCGCTGAGTGGCAGGAGTGCGTTCAGGAGGCTGATCAGTCTTTTGGGGTGATTGCCGAATATCTTCTTGAACGTGAGGTCTGCCTTAGGATCTAAGTACTTCATAACCATCAGTTTTAAAATCTACAGCGCAAAGTTACGACTTTATTTTCATATCTGCAAGAGATTTCGGGGAAAAGTTACAGAAAAAAGTTTCAGAAAAAGTTAGGAACCCGCATATTTTATTTTTTAAGGTAAAAATCTGTGTAATCTTTTACCTTTGCACCCGGAATCAAGTTTATACGAATTGGTTAACGGGTGTTAAGGTGAACTAGTGTGAAATCTAGAAAATCTCTATACGCAGATTAAGTCCTTCGCCAAGCCAAATGTTTTCTTGTTTCCATTTAATGCTAAAATGTTAACAATATGGATAAAGAACTGTATTTTGGTGTAGATGTCTCCAAGAAGACTCTCGACCTTGCCTATTATGATGGTGAAACCATCGACTTGAAGAAAGCTCATGCCGGAGCATCTGAAAAGGAAGGAACTCCGGACGGGGGTAGTGAACTATTTTGCCGTAGGAAGCAAAGACCTTTCCCTGATCTAGTCTCCCCTGCCTGAAATGCCAGGTCAAGTGCCGTTTAGGGATTTAGCTGTACGCCAGCTTGTAAAAGATGTGGCTTACCCTGACATAGAGAGCTCCTTCCTGCAAAATGCGGTACAAAGGTATGAAAAATAAATCATTTATCGGCATCGACATCTCAAAAAATGTCATTGACGTATCAATTTTCTGTGAAGGAACCTCAATTAAGGACTTTCCTCACGCTGTATTCAACAATTCCCGCAAGGGATTTGGCGAAATGTGCACATGGCTCAAGAAGAATCATGTAGTTCTCTCAAACTGTCTCTTTGGAATGGAGTTCACCGGCAGCTACTCCATGGAACTGGAGAAGTTTCTTAATGCCAGGAAGTATCAGTTCTGCATGCTCTCCACCCATGTGGTAAAGCATTATCCCATGGGATCCAAGGACAAGAGCGACAAGATTGACTCTGCCAAGATAGCAGACTTTCTCTATCGCTATAATGGTACAGAATGTGTCAAGCCTTATAAAATGCCTGACAAGACCATGCAGAGACTCAAGGCACTGATGAATGAGCGTAAGTTCCTGGTGGAACAGCGTACATGCTTCATGAACAGAAGACAGCTGTGCACCACAAAGGAAGATACCCAATTATATGATGGCTACATCAGAAAACTCGGTCATGACATTGAAAACATCGAGTTGGAAGAGCAGAAGTTGCTGGCTACAGACGATAGCCTTTTGGCTACTTACAAGAATCTTCTGACAATACCGGGAATTGGCTTCGTCAATGCCATAAATGTCATTGTCATTACTCGAAACTTTACCGCTTTTGAAACAGCAAGGCAATATGCCAGTTATGTCGGCGTTGCACCGCACTCCCACACTTCAGGCACCAGTGTGAAATGGCGTCCCCGACCTTCAGCACGCTGTGATGGTCAGGCGAAAGCAGATCTATCCATGGCGGCCTCAGTTGTTGTACAATATGATGCAGAGTTACAATCATTTTATAACCGTAAATTAGGAGGTAAGCAAGATTCAGACACAAAACGCAAGGCATTGAATGCCGTTAAGTTCAAACTCATTCTCAGAATGTTCGCCATAGGCAAGCAGAACAGAAAATGGGAACCGTTGGATTCAAAGAGCAGCAATGAGAAACTTGCAATATCATAAGTCCGAAACAAGTGAACTATAGCAGTCTGTGCTACTGCCATTTAGAGTCTTGTAAAGACACAAACACGGATAACTAATTAGGAATCTAGCCATACGCTATTAAAAGAACGAGTTCCGTGTTGTTTTGTAACAGAAAAGTCAATTTTGACCATTTCTGCTACCGATATTGTAGTGCCTGCATATTCCAAAATGCCTCTTTTGTATTTATTAACACAAAAAGTTGCTCAAAAATTTGGCTATGTCTTAGGAATCTGTGTAATCTGTGGGACAAAGGACGTTTTCCACCATACAACCATTTTATCCACCCAACGGTGTATATTGCAAAAAAAAAAGGTCTATACACCCTTTTGTCGAGGTGTATAGACCCTTGGAACAATACTATGCAGGATCACATTCTTCATCAGTGAATCGAATCTGCTCATAGTTTTTGGGCGGCTGCTCCCCAGACCCCTGTAATAGAACGCTGGAATTTTCCAACTCAACAATAGCGATTGATGGTTTCTGATGTATGTCTTCGATTCTGCCTTATGCAACTTGGCATTATTGATAGTGATAGTCTTGCTTCCGCTATCGTTTGTTCTCAACAAGTATGGGGTGTTAGCCTCAAACTCTCCAGATGTAGCCTTCTTCACTTCGAGTACCGTCTCATGCCACTGCCATCTTCCTTTTCATACCCATGATCTCTGCGGTGGTTCGGGGAACTGAAGTTTCTAATATTTGATTTGGCAACGTTATAATCAAAAAGTCTCTTACTCAAATTATATGAGCAAGAGACTTTTTTGTATCTGTACAGAGCACAAGAATAGCTTATTTCCATTTTGAATATAAGTTTTTCTTTTATTGGGGCACATTATTAACGATTGATTACCTAATGACAAAAGCCACAAAATACATTTTCCATACACTTTATTCTTTAAAGATGTTAAAAACGAAAATGAAAAATGTATTAAAGTAGCCAAAAAGTATTTTTTTAAAATAAAATTATTATCTTTGCATTGTTTTTACCCATGCCGAAGTCCTAAAAGGACTAAACTGGGTTAAACATACATAACAAAGGCGTTTTTGTACGCTTTGGTTTTGACGAATTGGAATCTCGCAAATTCATCGACAAGTCAAGAACAAAGCAACAAAGAACGCCTCATGAGGTGTATTATATACAGCCCTCATTGGCTTCATTCGTATAATTACGTTTGTTGTCAATAGTGCTTTTATATATTTGCACTGACGTGGGGCTTTCGATGTTGCTCGTTTCGACTTGTCGGGCAATGCGAGAGCCTCAATTCGTGGAACGAGTGACAGAATAGGCTCCACGTCTTTTAATTAATAACATAATGAAGTGAACGGACACTTCTCTCTAAGGTAGCCAGAGAAAACATAACTATATGGGAAATAAGGTATACCAAAAACCTGAGTTGAAAATTTTTGAAGTAGAGAACACAAGTTTACTTGCTGTAAGCAATCCTACTGGAGAAACAGATCCTTGGGAGGAAGCTCCGGCACGTAACTCTTTCAAGAACTATAGCCTTTGGGAAGAAGATTAAACTAAAAAATGCCTATATGAGAATTACAAGTTTTTTATTTTCATGCATCCTTATTGCGATTCTTTCATCTTGTTCTGACCAAAATGGGTTCTTTGCAGAAGAAGGTAATCGCAATCAAGTTTTATTCTATGTGGATGATTTCACAGATGCAACTCAGACAAGAACAAACTGTGATCCGACAAACAATTACAAGATCACATGGGCAGAAGGCGATGCTATTGGCATATTCCCATACGAAGGTGACCAAGAGCCTTTTGTTATTCCTGCTTCACAGATTGGACAATCAAAAGCTTCGTTTGACGGAGGCTATTGGGCTTTGAAAGATGGAAAAAGTTACAATGCATACTATCCGTTCAACAGAGATAACTATGCCTCTTCTGAAACGAAGACAAAAATTCCTGTGTCATATCTTGGACAATACCAGAATGGCAAAGAGTGCAATGTTGGCGCTTTTGATTATACTTATTCCGACTGGGCAACTTCAGATGGGGGAAATAGTGTTAATTTCGCTTTTCATCATGTGGGAGCTTTTTTGGTTATTAATCTACCAATTCCAGCTACAACAACTTATGCTTCTCTGACACTTTCCTGCGGTTCTAAAATTATCCCTACATCAGGCACTTACGACTTGACTGCAAATTCACCAGTTTTTATCGAAGACTCTAATACAAAAGCATCATCCCTCACTCTAACATTGAATAACTGCAAATTGGAAGGAGAGAGTAATGCTACGTTCTATATGATGATGCCTCCTGTAGACCTTTCAGGCTATCCACTGGAAGTTATCTTAAAAGCTTCTGACGGAACATCTTGCACCTATACTTTACCTTCTACAAAATTCGTTAAGAGCAAACTTTACAAACTTACAGGAAAGCCTACTGTATGCAATGTTGACGGAACCACCTACCAGTGGCTCATCAATCATGGATTTGTTGACTCTAACAACATTTATAATGTTACCACAACCAGCTCTTTGAGATTGGATGATGTAATACCACCTTATCTGAAATACGAAATCAAGAGTCTAAAGGTATCCGGACCGCTTAATCCGAGCGATATTGCGACGCTTCGTTCACTTCCTGTCTTAGAAATACTTGATATGAGTGATGCGAACATTATAACAGGATCAGGTAATTACTATAGTGGAGGTACAGAAAAGTATTGGGGAGGAAAAATAGAAGCACAGACAACTAAGAAAGATGTTTTCCCTGCCTATTTTATCAAAGATTCTCAATTAAAAAATCTTCACACTCTATATCTTCCAAATAGTGTCACAGAAATACCATACTATGCCCTATGGGAAGCTAAATCTATCAAGCATATAAAATTAGGAACAGGTCTGAAGAAAATTTATGGTTTGTCATTTGATTGTGACATTAATTCAATTACAATTCCTAAAGGTGTAGAATTTGTATGTGCTGCTACTTTTGAAAAATGTCATGAATTGACTTCAATAAAAGTAGAAGAAGGAAACAAAAACTACAGCTCCACCGATGGCGTTCTTTATGACGATGACTATAACCAATTACGTGCATGGCCTGCAAACAAAGAATTTAATGGATTTCCGAAAGATAAATATATTTGGAGTTTTGATACAAGAAGTTTTGCAGATAGTAAATGCACAGAAATTGTTATACCAGAAGGAGTAGCTCATTTAGGCCAATATGTCTTTGCTAGATGTAAAAACTTACGCTCGATAACATTCCCATCAAACGAACTTAGTATGTCTAGTGACATATTTACAGAAACAGGAGGATCTATAAAAGAAATTCATATGAAAGCTACCACACCTCCGGAAAGATGTTATTTTAATCCTGATGATGTTGAGCTTAAGAATGCAACCATTTATGTTCCAAAAGGAAGTTCCAACAAGTATAAGTCTTATGATTCCAAATGGAAAAACTTACCAATTAAAGAGGAAGATTAAGCTATTAAAATATAGCAGAAGTTTCATTAATGATTCCAAGAACATGCCATAAGGGCAGAAACTAAGAAAGCCTTGACCGAACATCTCGTTCTGTCAAGGCTCTTTTCTAGGAAATATTGAGATTTTAGAAGTCCAAAAAACAAATCACCAAAACGTCAGCACATGTTTAAGTTCATGGATTAAGACAAATGAAGTTTTATATCCTGAAACAGGACATAAAACTCCTTATAGAAGAAAATATCCAAACTTATGATGCCCCATCCAATAGGTCATAACATGCCAAAAATCCACAAACGGCAGTCTGCTAGCAAAGTTCCTCCGTCAAGTAACGAGAGGCCAAAGCTTCTATATCTATCTTGTCTGATTTTTGAATTTCTTCAATGACTGCATCTGTGCAATCATCGTTCATTACCACACCAATTGCTTCGCTAGGAGTAAGGTTACATTCTTTTGCTATATAACAAGCAATTTCACCTAATACGTATTCATAATTATACTTATTTCCCATATTCTCAATCTTTAATAAGTTCATTAATAGCCTTTTGTGTACAAAAGCAATATTGTATATAGCTAAGTCCAAATTGGGATATTCTGGAAACCAGAATACTCAAGTTGCTTTCATCAAGATAAGCTTCCCCACATTGGCGAATATAGTTTTTTATTTCTTGATCAATGAAGGCATCTGCTACGGGTCCAATAACAATATCGTAGTCATGCTTGAATCCGCTTTCTTCCCTGTTCTGGAGGATGAACTTTGCCCATTCTGTTGTGAATCCTTCAAAGATTTTAATCTGAAGTCCTTTTTTCTCACCTATATTAGGATAAAACAGGAACGCATTGACTGTAATTTTTCCTCCATGAAGAAAAGTGCTGCGTTTGCCCATTTGCCAAGCTCTTTTCCAATTGGGAGTGAGATAGAACCCTTTGCCAAAATCGTTTTTCCCTTTACATTTGGAGAGATCAGGAGTAAGAATCTCTGTATAGCTTCCATGCAGCAACCTCATGATACCATTACCCTCCTTTCCTTTTTCTTGGCTTTTGCGATATGGTTATTGCAGACACGAGTCAAATCCTCTATGATTTGCTCCCTTGGCAGGGTCTGCTCTATTTCCCAGTTCTCCTCCAAAAATCTGATACCTTGATTCTTTTGGAGGAAGTTGAATGCTTTCTGTTTGGTAATTTTCTTGTCCTCAGCAAACCAGCAAGCTGCAACTGTGACAAAGATAGTTGCCTTCATCATAGTCTCAGCAGACGGATACTGGCTGTCTATATACACACTAAGTTTCTCGCCCATAGCTTCCAGGAGGACAGAAGCATCATCTATAGAGATATTGGTCTTTCCACTCTCAATCTTACTGATACTGCTTTTGCCCAATCCCACATATTTTCCAAGAGCCTCTTGCGATAGCCCTTTTTCCTGACGAACTTTTTTCACTATGCCTCCCAGGATATTATCTGTATTATCGAATTTCTTTTTCATATCTGTTCTTTTTGGGGCAAAAATAGCCAAAGTTTCCCAAACGAGCAACTTTTTTAACTTAAAGTTGTATAAAAAAGAACTTAAAGAAGATATTTCATATTTTGCCAACAAGTTTCAAAAAGATTGTCAACATACAAATATCCTTGCTCTCTGATTTCCTCAAAAGACTGGATACCAACAGGCAATCTTCTATCGTTTGTCTCTACCATAATTCCTAATCTGTCTTTAATAATCAACTTTTGCGCAAAGTTACGACTTTATTTTCATATCTGCAAGAGATTTCGGGGGAAAAATTTTGGATTCCTACAGATTTTAGGCTTGTCTGGTCTTGGTGTCTTAAGTCCCACAGATTCCACACAGATTCACACAGAACATTCAGATGATAATGGGAAAATAAAATCTGTGTGAATCTGTGAAATCTGTGGGACTTTTAAAAAAATCAATCTGTGGGACTTTAAAAAATAACAATCCGTGGGAGGGCGGCTTCTACGGCTCGTCCAGGTATTCGAAGATGAGTTCTACCTGGTGGCGGGTGAAGTAGTGGAGGCGCTTGCAGTGGCCGGGACCATAAATGGCAGCAAAGAGGGCGGGGCAGCGCTTGATCCAACGGGCTAGGCGGGCAAGGGCAGCCTTCTCCGTTGCCTTGGGAAAGTAGAGCATCGCCAGCTCTGCCTTGTCGTAATTTCTGACTTCTATCATAAGCTATTCAATCATTTAATAGGTTTCATTAAAAAACTCCGGGAAATTTTAAAATCTCTCTGAAAGATAGGAAAATCTCTCTGAGAAATAATAAAATCTCTCTGAGAAATAAAAAAATATCTCTGAGAGATAAATTATTATCTCAGTAGGATATGCGGCTTATCTACCCTTATCCATCAAGTCTCTGTCGGTAGGCAGGATTTCCGAAACAATCCATTTGTTGCCGTCCTCTTCGTGCTTCCTCTGGAAGCCGAGATTCTGCATCGTCTGGCTGATGTCACGTCTTGACATCGTATCACGGAAGATAGGATTGGTGCAGATGCGCTCCAGAATATCACTGGTGCGGCGACGGAAGATGTTCTGGACAGGCGTATCCTCATCGGGAACCTTGTAGAACTTGAGGATTCTTTCGGCTACGTAGTCGTTCACCTGGAACAGTTTGTTGCGCACCGACTGGCGGTTGATCTCCTCCTGGGTGAGCCAGTATTTCCAGTCGTCCTCCGTCAGTCCCTTCTTCTTCTTTTCGAGCACCTTCCTGGCAAGTGCCACCGCCTGGGAGTAGATGCCCTCATAGTTGAAAGGATGGGTATAGGGATTCTCTATCTTCTGGATATGCCATGTCATGTATCTGCGGCTTTCGTCCTCAGGGATGATATGGACATTGTTGCTCGTGGCACAGAAGGAGGCATTCCTCTTCAGCTGGCAGCTGTACATGTGGTAGGGGATGCGATAGGTTACCGCCATCTTGGTGATACTGCTCTTCAGCGAATTCAGGTTCTTGCCATGCGGCACTCCGAACTCATCCAGCAGTACCAGTCCCTTCGATGCTATCAGCTCCAGGAATTCCTTCGACTTGTAGTCGCCCGCCGAGTCGTTGGCGAAGTATTCGCGCAGCGATGGCGGGAGGAGGCGTTCGAAGAAGGTGGTCTTGAAGATGCCGCCCTTGCCCACGAAGATGAGGATAGCCTGGTTGGCGGTGTGGCTGGTGGTCCATTCCACGATCATTCCTACAAACCATTTCTTGAAAATCTCAACGAATTCCTCTTCCGTATGATAGTTGTCGGGACAGTCCATCACGGTCACCTTTCGGGCGAGTTCCGCGATATAGTCGGGGTCGCCCTCATGCCAGGGTGGCAGGTCCTTGAGATAATCCTCCATCGGGTTGTAGTCGGTGCTGAACTCGCTGTTCACGATGATGTTGAGTCGCTTGGTCGAGGTTCTGATTCCGTCCTTTTCCATTCTGAGAAAGATGGAGTTCATGATGGAATCCTCCACGTCGGTCCAGCAGTAGTACTTGGTCTTTCCCACATAGCGTCCCCTGAGCTGCAGTTTGTTGGTGATGGTGTTGTGCCGGAAGTCGTAGTTGGTCTCCAGCCATTGCATGACGTTTTTGGTGGATGCGAGTTTTTTCGTGTCTCCTTTAGGCATTTCGCAGCTCCAGCATCCCTGGCTTTCCGTATGGTTGTATACCCAGTCAATCACCTGCTGTGTTCCGTCGTGTGAGGCATATTCCTTCGTCATCCATTGTTCCACATCCTCCTTCCTTGCCCCATAGTTGTGGCAGAAGGTGGCAAACTGCATGACGAATTCATGCCGATGTCCCGTTTCGAACTGCACATACCATTTTTTCGACATCTCTTCCACTTTTCTGATGATATCTTCAGAGTTGAGTGGTGCCGTGTTTTTAGGCTCCTCAGCCGCAGGGACTCCTTTTTTAGTCTTGCGCTTTCTTGCCGGCTGGCTTCTCTCTTCCTCCTTCTTCTCTTCGTTGCGGATGAAGTCTTCGGTCTCTTCCGGCGTCACGTCAATTGCCGTGGCATCCCAGTGGAAGTAGGCATTCTCGTCGTGCGCCAGACCGCAGATTCGGGTCATGTTGGTGCACTGTCTGTCAGCCTTCAGTCCGAGTGCTTCGTCATACAGTTTCATCGCCTTGGTGATGGCTATATGGTGCAGGTCGGTGGCTGCTAGCGGACAGCCTTTGGGTCGGGTGTATCGGCACAGGATTCTGATTCCCTTCCCGCTGATGGTCCGGTAAGCCGCCATGGTGTTCCTGATGCCTTTCACCTTCTCCATTGCCTGTTCCATCTGTTCCGGTGAGAGGTTGTCATAGTCCAGCATGAGCCAGAAGGTTTCCCATCCGAAGTCTTCCAGCTTCTTTCCAGTGCGCATGAATTGGATAGAAGGGCAGATGCCATGCGATCTCTGCTTTCTTGTCATAGCCAGCTTTCTGTCTATCTTGGCATCAATTCTATACCCCTCCGTATTCTGCTGGGTATAGACGTCAGTCGTGATGAGTTCCTCCAGTTTCTGAAGGCTTTCCAAGGGGCGGTTGATTGTAGTGTTCAACGTCTCGAAAAACGATGGCAGTTTGTCCTGTCCTTCTTTTTGTTTCTTCATACTCAGAAAAAAAATTAGTGGCGGCTTGCTTTTTTAGGGTAGGTCGTCGATGATTAATACCACCGCAAAGATAGCATTTTTTTTCGAGAAATGCAAATCCGTCTTACGAACGGCATCCTATGTCTTACGAACGACCTGTTCCCGTATAAGCGAGCCCTTGTCAAAGCTTATTTTTTTCTGAGACAGATGCATTGCTTCCGAAACTCATCCTTGTATGTTCGCCCGATAGTGAATTTCTGTTTCTGTCCCATCGGCACCGTCAGTTCTGCCATCGACACCGTCAGCTCGTTTCCAACCATCGACAGGATGTAATGGCAATTGACGGCAATGGAACGGTTGATTCTGATAAACGAGTCGCAATGGCTTGCCTTTGACTGTTCGATAGTGGATTTCAGATTAGACGAAACCGTTACCACTCTGCCGTAGAAGCTGTGGAGTTTGGTATACGACCCATTGGCTTCCAGGTATACCACGTCATGGATAGCTATTAGCTGCGTTCCGTTTTCTCCTTTCACTTCGAAGAGTTTCTTCGTCAGTTCAATCTCATCTGTTTGGATTTTGTTTTTTTTGTTGTTCATAATTTCTTTTTTTAAAATTATGCAAAGCAACAATTTTTTTTTGAGATATGCAAATATATCTTACGAACGACATACAGTGTCTTACGAACGACATTTCCAGTTGTTTTTTTTCTTATCAAAAAATATGGAAACAATGGGAAAATGGGTGAAATAAAAAAATAGGACACGGAAACTGAAGGTACTGAAGTTAAGGTTTCCGGGAGTGTTAAAAGGCAGTTAAAAAGTAAAGAGAATGAACAAAAATTGTGGCTGAAGGACTGAAGGTAGTTTTTCAAAATAATAATTTCATATCAAAAACTGCATTTTAACATTTGGCAAAATATATTGCAATTACTTGATAATCATATACTTTCATCTTTTTTGCTCTACGCTGCATATAAAAATGAATTTTTAATTTCAGATTTCAGTTTTTTTTTGTGACCCTTCCTTCACAACCTTCAGTTTTTCATGTGGTATCCTTCAGTCGGAATCCTTTACAATTCCTCGTCCCGCAGATTGTTTTTTTAAACTCACGCAGATTTTATTTTTAAGTCCCACAGATTTCACAGATTTACACAGAACATTCTGATGACAACGGGGAAAATCTGTGTAAATCTGTGAAATCTGTGGGACAAAGAATCAGCCAAGCCTAAGAATCTGTGTGAATCTGTGAAATCTGTGGGACTTTAAAAAAAATAATCCGTGGGGCATAAAAAAGCCCTGAGCAGAAAGAATCTGCCCAGGGCAATATTTCCCGTGAAAAAACGGGAAGTGCTTTTACTTGAAATATCTCTTGTAGAGACCAGCGAAGCCAGCGCAGTGGCGAGCCTCGTCCTTAGCCATTTCGTGAACAGTATCGTGGATGGCATCAGAACCCTGCTCCTTAGCGAGCTTGGCAATGCGGAACTTGTCCTCGCATGCACCCTTCTCAGCAGCAATGCGAGCCTCGAGATTGCTCTTGGTATCACCCAGAACCTCACCCAGCAACTCTGCGAAACGAGATGCGTGGTCAGCCTCCTCGAAAGCATAACGCTTGTAAGCCTCTGCAATCTCCGGATAACCCTCACGGTCTGCCTGACGAGCCATGGCAAGATACATGCCAACCTCGCCGCACTCACCTGCGAAGTGATCCTTCAAACCCTTGATGACCTCCTCATTGACGCCATCCTTATATGCCTGACCGAGAACGTGAACAGTAGCGAATGTCAAATCGTCATCCACTGCATCTTCCATCTCCTTGAACTTGCTGGCAGGAGCCTTGCAGATAGGGCACTTCTCTGGTGCCTCTGTTCCCTCGTAGATGTAACCGCAAACGGTGCAAATAAACTTCTTCTTCATAATGTTAATGTTTTAAATGTTATTGTATAATAATGAGTTAATTCATCTTCTTCGCACATTTTGCGCAGATTCCCTTGTAGTAGAGCTGCTTTTCGTGCACGATGTTGCCATTGATCACTTTCTCTTCTTTCAGCATTGGGGCTTCCTCATCGAAGAGGTCGATAATCTTACCGCATTTCTTGCAGTAGAAGTGGACATGGCTGTTGATGTTGCCATCGTAGCATACACGATGCTCGTCGATGGTTATCATTTGAGCGGCATGCTTCTCGCTCAACATGCGGAGCGTGTTATATACTGTGGTACGACTCAATGTTGGTACATCCTCACAGAGTGACTGATATACTTCATCGATTGTTGGATGAGTTGGATGCTTGATCAGATAATCCATGATGGCAATTCTTTGTACCGAAGGACGAATGCCTCTTTCCACCAATCTGGCGTATGCTTCTGTCTGTTTCATGCTCTTTTCTATTACTGTTGTTTATTTTCGATTGCAAAGATAATCTATTTATTTTTAATGACCAAATAATTCTGTAAAAAATACAAATAATTTTAGTACTTTTTACAGAATTATTTGAATTTTAGCTTTTCCGGGGATGATTTTTCCTGTTTTTCTTACTTTTTCCTAGAGTTTCTTGCTTTTTCCTAGAGTCTTTTGCTTTTTCCTAGAGTTTTTCGATGAACGCTTTCATCTCTGCCTCGTGTTCCTTCGCCTTCAGGAAAAGGTGCCACTGGTTCTGGGCTCTTACGAGATTGTGCTCTGGATATTTGCACTTCCAGTAGTGGTCGCCGTTGAGGTAATCCCAGAGGAAGCGTACTGCCTGCATGTATGGGAAGAGCTCGGCTGCATGAGGCAGCAGGGAAATCTCAAGAGGGGAGAGGAAGGCTGATGCTGACTCCACATAGCCGCGGGTGAAGGACTCGAAGATGTCCATGCGGAAATCTATCTTTTCGAACTCCGGAGAGTCCTCGGCGATGGTATTCGCTGCCGTGCGGAGGAAATCACCGTAATCGCTCACGAAGAGAGATGGCATCACGGTATCGAGGTCGATGACGCACAATACGCGACCTTCTTCGTCAAACATCATGTTGTTCACCTTGGTATCGCAGTGGCAGACATGCTTCTGCAGCTTGCCCTCGCGGAAGAGGCGCTGGCAGAGGCACATCTCATCCATATAGCTCTCGATTTCTGCGATGAAATCCTTCACGCCTTCTGCGCGTCCGGCACGGTCTTCCTTCACAGCCTGACGGAGCTGGTCGCGGCGCAGTTCCATGTTGTGGAAATCAGGGATGGTTTCACCGAGGCGGTCGGTGATGTCGGTGAGCTGTGCCTCGAATTCGCCGAAGGTCTTGCCGGCATAGTAGGAGCTTTCCGGGTTTACTGCCTCCTGGGTGATGGCACGAGGAATGAATACGGAAATGCGCCAGTACTGCTGGTCTTCGTCCTTGACATAGGTCTTGCCGTCGTGTGCCTTGACGAAGGTGAGTACCTTGCGGTCGATATCGTCAGCGCCCTTTGCTTCGAGCTGCTGACGGATGTGTGTGGTAACCTCTTCAATGTTGCGCTGCAGGAGGTCTACATCGGTGAAGATGGAGTCGTTGATGCGCTGCAGAACATAGTCTGGGGCATTCTCTTCCTGGGTTGTCACCTTGTAGGTGTCATTGATAAGTCCGTTACCGAGTGGTTTCACTTCACTTACAGTTCCGATAATGTCGAACTGCTTGAGTATTGTCGAAAGATCTTTCATGTTAGTTTGGGTTTTAATTATTGATTATTGATTAATTATTATTTATTATTGATTAATTATTATTTATTATTGATTATTCAAGTCTTGTTAGTTTGCGCCATACGCCCTGAATCAACGGGGATTGCGCCATACGCCCTGAAAGGGCAGAAGCTCCTAGCCCAGGGCAACGCCCTGGGTATAAAGAGCAGTCAACCAGTCGCCCTGTAAGGGCAAAAGCTTTTAAAAAAAACTGGGACTTGAAAGCTTTTGCCCTTACAGGGCGACAGAGTTGCGTCCATAAAAACCCAGGGCGTTGCCCTGGGCTAGGAGCTTCTGCCCTTTCAGGGCGCGCTGCTAAAACTTGCTTCTGCCCTTTACCTTTCCCTTCGGTCGGTGGCCGTTGGTTCAGGGCGTGCTGCTTAAAACTTGCTTCAGCCCTATCTCAGGTCGATAACCTCTGCTTTAGGGAATTCCTTGCTGTTGAAGGTGAAGGCACTGTTGGCGATGTTCTTTGCCTTGAAGCCTGTGATGTCAATGGTGCTCCAGGTAGAGCCCTGGCGCATTTTCACCTGTGAAGGCACGTGGGTCTTCTTGTTGATGGTGATGTACATCTCTGCCACCGTGCGCTTCTGGTTGTTGGCTACGAGATGAACCTGGTAGTTGCTGCCCACGGTCTTGAGGGTGCTCTTGTAGCCCGTCTTGTAGATATTGATGAAGGTATATGGATTCATCGACATCTGCTGTGCCTGTGTCGGATTGGTGACATTCACCTCGTTGGTCTTCTTCATGTACGACCATTGCGTCTTTCCGTTATACCATACGATGGCATCGGATGTACGGGCGTTGAACTTATTGCCTTTGATGGCGATAGAACCGCTGGCAGAACCATATTTAGGGCTGGATAACTTGAAGTTAGCACTGGCTCCATTCTTGTTGCCTACGATGGCAGCTGTCTTGTCGAGTACCTGCTGGGCGGTCTGTGCCATAGTGCCCAGGCTCATCATCGCTGCGAAGGCGATAGCTAAAAATTTTTTCATATCCTTACTGTTTATTATGTACGTTAATTGTATATAAAGCCGTAAAAGCGACCTTCAGATGATTAGACGCTTCTACGGCTTCAAGGTTTAAAAGTCCTAACAAGGAACTTTTGCATGTAAGCCCCGCACGCCCTGAAAGGGCGTATTGCTTGAAAACTTTCCCCTGGGCGTTTTACGAATTTCTGAGCTGGAGCAGGAGGTTGTTGAGCTGGTTCTCATCCTGTATCAGCACTTCACGAGGCTTGCTGCCCTGGGCTGCTCCTACGATGCCGGCTTCCTCCATCTGGTCCATCAGGCGTCCGGCACGGTTGTAACCGATGCTGAATCGGCGCTGGATCATACTGGTAGAACCCTGCTGGGAGAGAACGATGGCATGGGCTGCTTCCTCGAAGAACGGATCCAGGTTCTTCGCATCCACATTGCCGCCACCTGCTGCGCCACCCTCGTTGTTGGCTGGCTCAGGCAGTTCCATCGGCTCAATAGGACCAGGCTGCTCCTGGATAAACTCATTGATGCGCTCAATCTCCGGCGTGTCAACAAAGGCACACTGCACACGTACCGGCTCCTGACCGTTGAGATAAAGCATATCACCACGGCCAATCAACTGGTTGGCTCCGGTGCGGTCGAGGATGGTCTTCGAGTCGATGGCTGACGTCACCTTGAAGGCTATGCGGCCAGGGAAGTTTGCCTTGATGTTACCGGTGATGATACTGGTTGTAGGACGCTGGGTGGCGATGATCATGTGGATACCCACGGCACGAGCCAGCTGGGCGATACGGGCGATAGGAAGCTCCACTTCCTTGCCGGCGGTCATGATCAGGTCACCAAACTCATCAATGATCACTACGATGTATGGCATGTATTCATGTCCGTCTGTCAGGCGCAGCTTATGATTGATGTACTTCTGGTTGTATTCCTTGATGTTTCTTGCTCCCGCCTTCTTCAGCAGGTCGTAGCGGCTGTCCATCAGAACGCAGAGACTGTTGAGCGTGCGGACCACCTTGGTTACATCGGTGATGATCGGCTCTTCCTCGTCTGCCAGGGCTGCCATGAACTTGTTGGTGATGCGTGAGTAAACGCTGAACTCCACCTTCTTAGGGTCGATGAGCACCAGCTTCAACTCGTTAGGGTGCTTCTTATATAATAAGGAGGTGATGATGGCATTCAGACCCACAGACTTACCCTGACCCGTAGCACCGGCAACGAGCAGGTGAGGAATCTTGGCAAGGTCTACCATGAACACTTCGTTGGTAATCGTCTTACCCAGAGCGATAGGCAGTTCCATCTTGGTTTCCTGGAACTTCTTGGAGTTCAAGGTGCTCTCCATGCTCACCATCTTAGGGTTGGCGTTAGGCACCTCGATACCGATGGTTCCCTTGCCAGGGATAGGAGCAATGATACGGATGCCGAGAGCCGCAAGACTCAGGGCAATATCGTCTTCCAGATTCTTGATCTTGGAGATGCGGACGCCTTCGGCAGGCTGAATCTCATAGAGGGTGATGGTAGGACCCACGGTAGCACGGATGGTCTTGATCTGTACGCCGAAGTTGCACAGCACCTCGATGATTCTGTTCTTGTTGGCGCGCTGCTCTTCCTCGTCGATGGAAACGCCGTCGTCCTCATATTTCTTCAGGAGATTGAGGGTAGGGTATTTGTATCGTGTGAAAGGCTCCTTCGGATTGATAGGCGTATTGAGCACCTCGGCACTGCTGACGGTATTGCCCGACGCCTTTTCGTCTGCAGCTGCCACGGAAATATCCATGTTGAGCGCCTCGCTGGCAGCAGCTGCTGCCTTCATCTCCTGTTCTTCCTGTTGTGCTCTTGCCGCACGGAGTGCACGCTGCTGCTCCAGGAAAGATAGAGGTTTTCCGGCAGTCTCAGCTTCTTCCTGCTCATTTCCTGCTTCCTCCTGGCTGGCTGATGCATCGGCAGGGGCAGCTGGAACGGCAGGAGGAGTCTGCTGGCTGGCAGCATCTGGGAAGGTCTTGTCAGGATTGACGTCCAGGTCGATGACTGTAGGTTTCTCTTCGTCCCTGAAGTCTTTCTTCTCTTCCTTCTTTTCTTCCTCTTCAGAATCGTCTTCCTGACCTCTTGCAGCATGGGCATAAGCCTCGTCAATGGCATTGCTTTCTGCCTTGTTGTCATGGTTGGTAATCTCAAACTTCACCTTATTAGATATATATCCGATAGGGTTGAGTGCCTTTCTGATGAAGGTGATGGTCTCGGAAGTGAGATAGGTGAGGAAAGCGATAGCTACAAAGAGGAGGATGGCGGTAAGTCCAGGAGGGCCTACTACGTTTTCCAGGTTCTGTACCACGAAGAGTCCATGCTTTCCGCCCGGGTTGAAGATGAGTCCACCCATTAGTGGTGTCAGGAATTTGGCGAATGTCACTGACGACCAGATCATGACGATCATCATGCTGAGGAACCATTTCCAGAGATTAATCTTGTATGCATTCATGAGCTGAAGACCCGCCATGATGAAGAAGCAAGGCAGGAGGAAAGCCGGGAAACCGAAGTTGACGGCGATGAGCCAATAGGAAATGATGGCTCCCAGGGAGCCGCAGTAGTTCTGGAACTGCTGCTCGGAATTAGTCCATTCTCCCACTTTCAGATTCTCCAGAATACTCTGGTCAGCATAGCCTGTATTGAGGAAGGAAATCATTGCGATAATGATAACTACAGCAATACCAATCAACGCCAGGCCTAGAAAAAAGTCGGTGATGGTATTGTTGAAAATATATTGTAAACCAATAGCTTCGCCAAATGATTTGGCTTTGCGTTCTGTTCTTTTTTTAGCCATTTTTTTTGTGTTTGAATATTTTATGTGCAAAATTAGCGAAAATAAATGAAAAAACCGCTCTTTTCTCAGGATTTTTTTTTAATTTTGCAAATTGTAAAGAATAAAATGAGTAATGAAGATTATTTTCACTAAATTCGATAAGAAGTCAATAAACAGTTTGCCGAGGATTCTCTTTCCTGGTAAAATCGTATTGGTTGATAAGGCTGAAGACACTGAAGAAGCCATAAACTTCCTCTTGAGCCAACCTATTTTAGGTGTAGATACAGAGACTCGGCCTTCGTTCAGCAAGGGCAGGGGCTTCCAGGTGTCGTTGCTCCAGGTGAGTACCCACGACGTCTGTTATCTGTTCCGTCTCCATCTCACGGGCATCACGCCTGCCATCATCCGGTTCCTGGAGGATAAGAAGGTTCCCAAGGTGGGACTCTCCTGGCATGATGACCTGCTGCAGCTGCATAAGCGAGCAGAGTTCAAGGCTGGCTATTTCATAGAGTTGCAGGATGAGGCTAAGAAGTTCGGATTGCAGGATATGAGTCTGCAGAAACTTTATGCCAATCTCTTTCACCAGAAAATCAGCAAGGCACAGCGGTTGAGCAATTGGGAGGCAAGCGAGCTGAAAGACTCGCAGCAGGCTTATGCTGCCACCGATGCCTGGTGCTGTATCAAGCTCTACGAGGAGCTGCTCAGGCTGAAGCGGGAGGGAGATTATGAACTTGACGAACTGTAGAATTCGAAAAGTGGCTTTTGGGTATCATTTCTTGGCGTCATACGCCCTTTCAGGGCGTGTGGGGCTTGTTTTATAGTAACTAATTTAATATAGATATAAATATGTATAAGAGCATATATTTGAAGAAGGGTAAGGAGGAATCGCTCAAGAGATTCCACCCATGGCTTTTCTCGGGTGCCATCCTGAGAATGGATGATGGCATCGAGGAGGGTGAGGTAGTAAGAGTGCTTACTCGTAGCGGGGATTTCATCGCTGTAGGCCATTATCAGATTGGATCTATTGCGGTTCGCGTACTTTCCTTCCATGACGTGGCCATTGACGAGGAGTTCTGGTGCTCACGTCTGGAGTCGGCGTATAAGATGCGCGTGGCTGTGGGCATTGCTGAGAATCCTGACAATAATACTTATCGTCTCGTTCATGGCGAAGGCGATAACCTGCCAGGCCTTGTCATCGACTGCTATGGCCCTACTGCCGTGATGCAGGCTCACAGCGTGGGTATGCACGTTTTCCGCATGGAGATAGCCAAGGCTTTGAAGAAGGTGATGGGCGACCAGTTGCAGAACATCTACTATAAGAGCGAGACTACCTTGCCATACAAGGCAGACCTGCGTCAGGAGAATGGATTCATCCTGGGCGGTAATGCCGATGATGTTGCCGTAGAGAACGGATTGAAGTTCCATATCGACTGGCTGCGCGGTCAGAAGACCGGTTTCTTCGTAGACCAGCGTGAGAACCGCTCTCTCCTGGAGCATTATGCCAAGGGCAAGAGCGTGCTCAACATGTTCTGCTATACAGGCGGTTTCTCAGTCTATGCAATGCGTGGCGAAGCCAAGGCTGTTCACTCAGTAGACAGCAGTGCCAAGGCAATCGAACTGACCAATGAGAATATCGCTCTCAACTTCCCTGGCGATGCGCGCCATCAGGCAATCTGTGAGGATGCTTTCAAGTATCTGGATGAGCACGATCAGCAGTATGATCTCATCATCCTCGATCCTCCAGCCTTTGCCAAGCACCGTGCAGCCCTGCATAATGCACTGAAGGGCTATACCCGTCTGAATGTGAAGGGGTTGCAGCGCATCAAGAAGGGAGGCATCCTGTTTACATTCAGCTGCTCTCAGGTGGTAACCAAGGATAATTTCCGCAATGCCGTCTTTACCGCTGCTGCCCAGGCTGGCAGAAAGGTGCGCATCCTGCACCAGCTGCATCAGCCTGCCGACCATCCTATCAATATGTATCACCCTGAGGGTGAGTATCTGAAGGGATTGGTACTCTATGTAGAGTAAGCGTGAGAATAATCAATCTAAAAAAGTTTCAGTAAGAAATGAAAAAAACAATCATAAGCTGTTGTCTTGGGGTTGCACTGTTGGGAATGCTGATCAGCTGCGGACAGTCGGAGGAAACCAAACGCCGGCTGAGCAAGCTGGAGCGTGCCCGTCTGGACAGTATCGACCGTGCGGCACTCAAGGTGGGAGTGATGCCTACCCTGGATTGTCTGCCAGTATACGTAGCCTACGAAGACAGCATCTTCCGCCAGCAGGGAGTGGATGTTCATCTGCGCTATTATACGGCGCAGATGGACTGTGATACCGCTCTGATGAATGGCAGGGTAGAGGGTTCCATCACCGACCTGATTCGCGGTGCGCATCTGGTTAGGAAGGGCACTCCGCTCACTTATCCAATCGCTACGGATACTTACTGGCAGCTGGTTTCCAACCGGAAAGCCCGCATCGCCGACCTGAAGCAGCTTAGCGATAAGATGATAGCCATGACACGCTATTCGGCTACTGACTATCTTGCCGATGTGGCAGTAGACAGCGGCAAGCCGAAATATGACGTGTATCGTGTGCAGATCAACGATGTGAATCTTCGCCTCCAGATGCTGCTCAATAATGAGATGGATGCCATGCTCCTGCCGGAACCTCAGGCAACCAGAGCCCGATTGGACAAGCATGTGGTATTGATGGATAGCCGCGACAAGAACTTGAATCTGGGTGCCTTTGCCTTCCGGGAGAAAGCGCTGAAGCAACCAGGACGCAAGCAGCAGCTGCAGAAATTCATCCAGGCTTACAATATAGCAGTGGACAGCATCAACTCTAGGGGAGTGAAGCATTACGCCAAGCTTATCTGTAAGTACTGTCACGTAGATGAGAAAACAATTGGCAATTTGCCTAAAATAAAATACAACCATGCAATGGAACCTCGCCGTCGTGACCTTGAGGCTGCAGCTCGTGTGGCTAAACATTAATCTATAAAATAAAGAAAAAAATTATGGAAGAATTTGAAACTAAGCAGTTGAGAAAGATGCCCGGGTTTGAGGACCTGCGCAGATTCCGTTTTCTAGCTCAAAGAATGCGTGATGAACTCACTAAAGAAGAAAAGACGGCTTCAATGGAACTCATGTTGAATGTTCTTGAAGAGTCTTTGGGTATGTTGAAGGATATTGAGAAGCAGTCTTTCTCAGCTGGTCATCCGGTAAAGTTTGATGAAGTGTTCTATATTTATGAACACATATATACGAATATTCGAGAATTCCATTATTTTTTCTTGCTTAGCAAAGATCCCACTCTGAAAGCTCTTCATACAAGAGCTGAGAAACTGGGAGGGTTAGGAGAACTGAAGGAGAAGCTGGTTTCTGCCTTAGCCGATGTGGCTATGCTGTCTCTGAACGAGGGACGTACGGAAGAGCAGAAAATTGATGAGATGATCGAGGCTCAGAAACGTCTCAACGAGTTGCGCAATGTCATCTTCTCTTATGTCGCAAGCTCACATATGTGGAATAGCGATTTGGCACAGGAGTATGAGGATTTGCTGAATTCTACAGCTGTAGATTCTGTCACTGCCCAGCTCATGGTGAGTGCAATAACCCTTTCCTGCCTCTACCTCTTTGACCGTAAACAGTTCCAGCTCCTTTTCGAGCTGTCACAGAAGAGCACAGACCTGAATGTTCGTGCCCGTGCCTGGGTGGGCTGGGTATTGTGTACCAGCCAGATTCCTGGTTTCATGGTAGAAGAGTGCGCCAAGGATATAGAGTCGCTGAAGGACGATGAAGAAGGTAAGCAGCAGCTGCTCCTGATTTGCAAACTCCTGCTCCGATCACAGGATATGGAGGGTGACAGTGAGGCGATGATGAATAGTATGCTTCATGAAATGGCAGACAAGATAGGTCATATAGAGAATGATGACTTTTCTGATTCCGAAGGGCATACCCAATTCTCTTTCGTCCAGAAGAATGATGACGAAATGGAAGAAGGTAATCCTCTCGATGAGACGGTAGGAATGCTGGATGAAGGTGCAGATATTTATTTCCAGCAGTTTAAAGGAACCAAGAAACAGGGCTTCTTCCATTCCATGTACAATTGGTTCATGCCGTTCTATTTTGAGTCTCCACTTTATCTCTCTGTCTTGAAGAAGGCTGGTGACAAGGAACGCAATCTGCTTCTTCTGCTTAAGAATGGTACCACCTGCGACAGCGACCGCTATAGCCTGCTTCTGATGCTTGAGAAGGAGAAAGAGTCCTTTGATAAAGCTCTGGCGTCATTGGCACCTGATGAAATGACAGAAGAATGTTTACAGTTGATGACTGATGAAAAGAAAGGTGAGATGAGTGAGGAAGAGAGAAAGAAAATAGAACAGCGAAAGTATAGAAATGCGCTGGTCTATTATATCCAGGATCTTTCCCGTTTCTTCAACCTGGCTCCGATGCGCAAGGCTTATGACAATTCCATCAAGGTGGATTCCGAAGACCAAGAATATACTCCTCTTATCCTGCCGGTTTTTAAGGATTGTGCATTCGACGGTCTGCGTTATAAGCTGGCGAAATATTGCTTCAGACGTAAATATATTGATCTTATCTTCAGCCTGCTGGGTGATCATTATCAGGAAACTCTGGAGAATCACTATATGTTGGCATGGGCTGCTGTGAATTCTGAAACGGACAGTAACCTTGTCCTGGCTTATCCTCATATTGATTTTCTGATGAAGGAAGCGCCGGAACAGTTCCAGCTGGTAGAACTGGCGGTGGACTTTTATGAGAAGGCTGGCTTCCCTCAGAAAGCGGTAGACAGCCTGAAACATCTGATGGAAATCAAGAAAGATGATGAGAAGGCGGTAAGATGGTGTAAGAAACACCTGGCAAAGGCTTATGTCTTGCTGGAACAGTATGATGACGCCGTCAAGCTGCTTTATGAGATTACATATCTTGAGCCGGATAACCTGGCTGCGGTTGGTGAACTGGCTGAGGCACTTCTCTATAAGGACGGTGACGGAAAGGAAAACCTGAGTAAGGTTCATGAAAAAGTGAAATCTGCACTTGACAGATTGCATGAGCAGAGATGGGGAGATTTCAATATGGATAATTTCCCTGACAATCCGAAGGAAGGTATGGCTACTTTCTTTTCAGCCATGGCTGCTGCCATGGATATGGATTTCCTGGTTGACTTCGAACTGCATAAACTGAACGGCATGCTTTATTGGGCAGGTGGTGATTGTGGCAGGGCTATGAAGGCTTGGCGGAGTGCCTATGAGTCAAGTGTTATGGCGCATCATGAAGACCAGTTCTTTGACGAAAAGCAGAAAAAATGGCTGGCTGCTCATGGAGTAAACAATAATATGTGTATTTACTTGGTAGATGTATTGGCCCAAAACGTTCATCAAGGCGTGAAAAAAATGATGGATGGCTTTGGGGAAGAATGAAATGTTAGATAATGGCTAATAATAATAGTAGCAATAAAAGGGGGCAGCAAGCCCCGATAGACAATAATTATGCGCATCTTCAGCCGCAGGCGATAGATGTGGAGAAAGTGGTGCTGGGTGCACTCATGGTGGATTCGGATGCTTTCTCCATGGTATCTGAGGTGTTGAAACCTGATACCTTCTATGAGCCTCGTCATCAGAAGATTTACCAGGCTATCCAGACCATGAATATGGAGGAGCGCCCGGTGGATGTCATGACGCTCACTGATGAGCTGGCGAAGATGGGCGAACTGGATAGAATCGGCGGACCGGGCTACCTGATGGAGATTTCTTCTCAGGTGGCTTCGGCTGCTCATATCGAGTCGCATGCCAGAATCCTGGCGCAGCGCTATCTGCAGAGACAGCTCATTCACTTTGCCGGTGGCATCGAGACCAAGGCGTTCGACATGAGCGTGGATGTGGATGAACTGATGCAGCAGGCGGAAGGTGAACTCTTCCAGATCTCGCAGAACAACATGAAGCAGGATTATACACAGATTGACCCGGTCATCAAGGATGCCGTGGATATCCTGCAGCGTGCTGCGCAGAACAAGGGTGGTTTGACCGGTATTCCTACGGGCTATCACGGAATGGATGAGATGACTTCCGGATGGCAGGATTCCGACCTCGTCATCATCGCCGGACGTCCTGCCATGGGTAAGACTTCCTTCGCGCTGAGCGTTGCCAAGAACGTGGCAGTGGATTATGGAGTTCCTATCGGATTCTTCTCTCTTGAAATGAACAACGTTCAGCTGGTCAACCGTCTGATCTCCAATGTTTGTGAGATTTCCGGTAAGAAGATCCTGAACGGTCAGTTGGATCCAAGCGAGTGGGAGAGACTGGATAAGAAAATACGTGCCTTGACTGGTTCACCTATTTATATAGACGATACGCCGGGACTTTCGGTTTTCGAACTTCGTACAAAGGCTCGAAGACTGGTTCGCGAGAAGGGAGTGAGAATGATCATGATCGACTATCTGCAGCTGATGAATGCCAACGGTATGAAGTTCGGTAGCCGTCAGGAAGAGGTTTCTACCATCTCCCGTTCGCTCAAGGGTCTTGCCAAGGAGTTGAATATTCCGGTCCTGGCTCTGTCACAGTTGTCACGTAACGTGGAGAACCGTGAAGGTCTCGAAGGAAAGCGACCTCAGTTGAGCGACCTTCGTGAATCCGGAGCCATCGAGCAGGATGCCGATATGGTGCTCTTCGTTCACCGTCCGGAGTATTATCACATCTATCAGGATGAAAAGGGAAACGACCTTCACGGCATGGCGCAGATCATCATTGCCAAGCACCGTAAGGGTGCTACGGGCGATGTGCTTCTGAACTTCCGTGGCGAGTATACCCGATTCCAGGACCCTGAAACTTCATTTGCTCCTGTAGAGGAAGGTGGAGAAATCATGGGTTCCAAGATGAATGCCGGAGGAGACGACAGCCAGTTGCCACCGCCTCCAATTCCTAATGGTCCGTTGCCATTCTAGTTTTGGTTTCGCAGCCATTCTGGTTTTGGATTCGCAGCCATTCTGGTTTTGGATTCGCAGCCATTCTGGTTTTGGATTCGCAGCTAATCTGGTTTTGGATTCGCAGTTAATCTGGTCATTTTTGCTGCTTTTTTACTGCATAAAGGAGCAATTTTAGCGCATTTTTGCGAGAAAAGTGCAAGATGAATAGTAATTTGTTAGATTTTCTATTAAAAAAGTTATAAATTGTTTGCGTATATCAAAGAAATATATTACCTTTGCAAGCGATAAATATATAACATAAAAAAATAGAAAGATATGAGAGCAATAGCGTTGAATATTACAAGCATTATTATTCGACTTCGACTACAGACTGTGGGCGGAAGTGATAAGGTGTGCGTATAGTTCATCGGTTTGGATATATAAAGCCTTTCTACACTTCCGTATCTGGGAGTGAGAAAGGTTTTTTTGTTATCTGCTCCTATACTGCAAGGCGCCCTGAACCAACGGTCACCGGCCGAAGGGAAAGGTAAAGGGCAGAAGCTCCTAGCCCAGGGCAACGCCCTGGGTATTATAAATAGGAGAAAAACGCCCTGTAAGGGCAAAAGCTTTCAATTAGAGTATTAAAAATATTAAGAGATATGAGTGACAGATTATTTATTTTTGACACAACCCTTCGCGATGGCGAACAGGTTCCAGGATGCCAGTTGAATACAGTTGAGAAAATTCAGGTGGCTAAGGCGCTGGAGCAGTTGGGCGTTGATGTCATTGAGGCGGGCTTCCCTATTTCTAGCCCGGGCGACTTCAATTCGGTGGTGGAGATTTCCAAGGCCGTAACATGGCCTACCATCTGTGCGCTGACACGTGCGGTGGAGAAGGATATTGACTGCGCTGCCGAGGCTCTGCAGTACGCCAAGCACAAAAGAATCCATACGGGTATCGGTACCAGCGATAGCCATATCAAATATAAGTTCAATTCCAACCGCGAGGAAATCATCGAGCGTGCCGTGGCTGCTGTCAAGTATGCCAAGAAGTACGTAGAGGATGTGGAGTTCTATGCTGAGGATGCTGGCCGTACTGACAATGAGTATCTGGCTCGTGTGGTTGAGGCTGTCATCAAGGCGGGCGCCACAGTGGTAAACATTCCTGATACAACCGGTTACTGTCTGCCTGATGAGTATGGTGCCAAGATCAAGTATCTGATGGATCATGTGGATGGCATTGAGAATGCACGCATTTCTACCCACTGCCACAACGATCTCGGTATGGCTACGGCAAATACCCTGCAGGGTGTATTGAACGGTGCGCGCCAGGTAGAGGTGACCATCAATGGCATCGGCGAGCGTGCAGGTAATACTTCGCTCGAGGAAATCGCCATGATCCTGAAATGTCACAAGCATATCAATATTGATACTAACATCAATACTACCAAGATTGTTCCGATGTCTCGCATGGTGAGCAGCCTGATGAACATGCCTGTGCAGCCTAACAAGGCTATCGTGGGCCGCAATGCCTTCGCTCATTCTTCCGGCATTCACCAGGATGGCGTGCTGAAGAACGTGCAGACTTACGAAATCATCGACCCTAAGGATGTGGGTCTGGATGATAACGCTATCGTATTGACAGCCCGCTCTGGTCGCGCTGCCTTGAAGTATCGCCTCCACGTAAACGGTGTGAACATCGAAGACGAGGAGAAGCTCGACAAGATCTACAAGAAGTTCCTCCAGTTAGCTGACAAGAAGAAGGAGGTTACCGACGAGGATGTATTGATGCTCGCTGGTGCTGATTCTGCCGATAAGCATGGCGTTCAGCTCGACTGGTTGCA
>CAKPWR010000031.1 GCA_934196725.1 uncultured Prevotella sp. | reverse complement strand
TCAAAGGTTAGCCAGTTGGCACTTCTCCCACAGGGTCGTGTAGAGGCTGCTGCCCGTGCTAAGAAGATGATTGCACGTATGGATGAGCTCGGCTTCGGTAACTGTACAAACACTCGTGCTTGCGAGGCAGTTTGTCCTAAGAACGAGTCTATCGCTAACATCGCTCGCTTGAACCGTGAGTTCTTGAAGGCTAAGTTGGCTGACTAATCCATCGTTTCTTTTAAGACACCGGAATTTCTCTTCGCATTCTTAGGAATGCGAGAGAATTTTCTCAAAAACCCTTCACTCTTCACCTTTTGGGTGTAAGTGATTGAAGGATAGATAGTTGGGTGGGTGAAGAGTTGGAATGACTCTTCACCCACCCTTCACCTTTATATAGAGCAGGGTACTTTTATAGCAAGGGACTCTGCATTTATGTCGTTGTAAATCAGTGATTTGCATTTATAGCCATTACTGGGTGAAGAGTGGTGAAGGGTGGGTGAAGAGTCAGCGCCACTCTTCACCTCTCGAATCCCCTGTGTTTATCGGGGTTTCAGGCGAAAAGGTGAAGGGTGAAGAGTGAAAACGAGAGTAGGCTTTTCATCGTATTTTTTTGAGTTGTTTGGCAGAGCGTTTTACAGAGTTATTTTTTTATCTTACGATATTAATATTTTATGTCACGACGTAGCACTTTGTGCCTAAGGAGGGCAAAATATTGCCCTTGCCGGAGCAATATTTTGCCATTACGGAGTTCAGATTATTGGTACGTGACAGAATTTCGTAAGTCTGTTGTTCCTTGTTTTCTTTTGGTATGTTTTTTTGTTTTCTTCAAGATATTCCCCGAAAAGTTTTGTTGTTTCATCAGAATGTCGTACTTTTGTAGTTAGATAGGAAATGATGACAGTCGCCTCTTTCATGGAGTGGCTACATCATGAAAAATAAAGCATTACTCCATTAAAACTATAAAAGGAATAAACAATGAACCAGGCGACTCAAGACTTTATTCGCCAGCATCAGGACGATGATGTCCGCCAGCTGGCTTTTCTTGGAAGCAAGTATCCGGAAGTAGATATGCCTTTCGCTCTCGACCAGATTCGTGGGCGAAAGATGGCGCATGCCAAGTTGCCACGTTGGGCAAGTATTGATGGCATTATCTATCCTCCTCATATCTCGATGGAGCAATGTTCGTCAGAACAGACAGCTCTTTATAAGGCTGAATTGGCGGCGAGACTGCTTGCCCTGCCAGTTCCTTCTTCTGAAAACGAGTTTGTTGACTTGACAGGTGGCTTCGGAGTAGATTTCTCTTACATCGCTTCCCGATTGGGCGTGAAGTCGATGTATGTGGAGCGCCAGACTCATCTCTGTGAAGCTGCAAAGGTGAACTTTGAGCGTTTGGGCTTGAAGAACGCCATCGTGAAGAATGGAGATGGGATAGAGGTGCTTCATTCGTTAAAGGAATTGAAGCTGATTTTCATTGACCCTGCCCGTAGAGATGATGCAGGCAACAAGGTAGTATCCTTGAAGGATTGCACGCCCGATGTTACCGTTTTGCAGGAAGAAATGCTTTCGAAGGCAGATTATGTTGTCATCAAACTCTCTCCGATGCTCGACTGGCACCGTGCCATAAGCGAATTAAGCCACGTAAGAGAGGTTCATATCATCTCCGTGAACAATGAGTGCAAAGAGCTCCTTTTGGTGCTCTCAGCGCGAAATATGGGCGAAAATGTAGGTAGCAATTCGTTCCCTATCCAGAATAATGGTTCTGTTTTGCCATCAGCAGAAGATTCTGGGCACATAGAAGATGCTGCGGACGCCGGAAATCTCCGCATTTATTGCATCAATGATGCGCAATCCTTCGTTTGTGATGAGTCGGATATGGAGACTTCTGCGGTAAAGATTGCCCCATCCACCCTTGAAGAGATGCAGTATCTCTACGAGCCGAATGCCTCGTTGATGAAAGCCGGCTGTTTCGGAGTTCTTTCCGAGCGCTTTGATGCAAGGATGCTTTCCAAGAACAGCCATCTTTTCGTGAGCCAGGCACCTATCGAAGCATTCCCTGGCAGAAGCTTCCGCATCATTGCCGTTTCTTCCTTTAATAAAAAGGAATTGAAGCGCCATCTTTCCGGCATTACGAAGGCGAATATCGCCACCCGCAACTTCCCGCTTTCCGTAGCTGAATTGCGTAAGCGCCTGAAGCTGAAGGATGGTGGAGAAACCTATATTTTCGCCACCACATTGAGTGATGAAAGCCACGTGCTGATGATAACTGAGAAAGCTTAGAATAGGTATAGTATTGGGGCTTAATGATGTTTTAAAAGGTTAAAAACTTAAAGAAATGCAGGAAAAATCCTTTGATTTCCTCGAAAATGTGTATATTTGCAACATTAAAAATCTCGAAAACGTGTAAAAATGCAGTTTTGAAAACCTCGAAAATGTGTAAATTGTAATGGTATGAAAAGGAAAATTTATCAGCAACTGCTTGATTGGAAGCAAAATAGGCGAGGTGACGTGGCTCTATTGATAGAGGGCGCACGACGTATCGGAAAGAGTTATATTGTTGAGAAATTTGCTCAAACCGAATATGACTCTTATCTTCTTGTGGATTTTAGTAGGGTGAATCCTAAGGTTATAGAGTTCTTTGAAGTATATATGGATGATATAGATATGCTTCTAGCCAGTTTGGAGTTGTATGGCAAGAAAAAGCTGACACCTCGAAAAAATGCAGATGAGGAAGCGCATTCGCTCGTAATTTTTGATGAGATACAGTTTTGCCCAAGAGCCAGAGCTGCCATCAAGCATCTTGTGGCAGATCGTCGCTATGACTACATAGAGACTGGGTCGCTTATTTCCATCAAGAAAAACGTGAAAGACATCATGTTGCCTTCCGAGGAACATGCTATCGAAATGTTTCCGATGGATTTTGAGGAATTCTTATGGGCTATGGGTGATGTGATGATGATGCCGTATATTCAAAATCAGTTTGCTAAGCAGCAACCTATGGGAGGCTTTCATCGTCGGGCACTGGATTATTTCCGGAAATATATGATTGTGGGCGGAATGCCACAGGCTGTACAAACCTACGTGGAAACAGGTGATTTCGATCAGGTAGATGAGAGAAAGCGAGACATATTGGGGCTTTATCGTAATGATATTCGGAAGTATGCCGATAATCAGGAGACAAAAGTTGCAGCTATCTTTGATGAGATTCCAGGCCAGTTGCAGAAGCATGAGAAAAAGTTTAAGCTAGCAGATTTGCAGTTGGAGGCCCGTATGCGAGATTATTCTGAGGCATTCTTTTGGCTTTCGGATGCTAAAATCATCAACTGCTGCTATAATTCTACTGAGCCAAGCATTGGACTTAAACTCAATGAAGAGCGAACAACCTTGAAGTGTTATATGGGTGATACTGGGTTGTTGATAAGTCATGCGTTTGATGAGAGGGGGATTGTTACGACAGAGCTATATCAGAAATTGATGTTTGATAAGCTAGAGGTGAATGAAGGTATGTTGGTAGAGAATATTGTGGCTCAGATGTTGAGGGCTGCTGGACATAAACTCTATTTCTTCAGTAAGCCTTCTGCCAAGGAAGCAGAAGACCGTATGGAAATAGATTTTCTGATTTCCAAGCCTACGGTTACAAGTCGTCATAATATCTCTCCGATAGAAGTAAAGTCGGGGAAGAAGTACACGCTTACCTCTCTTAACAAGTGTATCAATAAATACGGCAAACAGTTGGCTACTCCTTATGTTCTTCACGATAAGGATTTGAAGATTGAAGATGGAATCGTATACTTGCCGTTGTATATGACCCCGTTGTTATAGTCGTAAGATGGAACAAAATATTAACGAATAGAATAATTTTAAAATATGGCAAAGAAGAAAAAAGGAATAGGTTCGGGAGGTGGCAATCCATTGATGGCTGTGCTCTCGGAAATGCTGAGTGGCTTGTCGCCAGAGCAGCAGATGCAGCTCATGGATAGCCTCGATGTTTATGCACGGTCAGGTAAGAGCATGAAAGAGATGCAGGAGGATATGTATACCTATCAATGTCCCGATTACGCCAAGCAGGTAAAGCCTTTGGCAAAATACTTGGTTCCATTGATTAATGCTGCCAAGCCTAGTGATGTTATAGCATCGTATGAGCAGGCACATGAGGCAATGGCTTCTCTTTCCCAGCAAGAGAGAGAAGATGCTTTGCGTAATTTCATGATGTGTATTCTGGCTGACGGTCAGAAAGGGAAATATGGCAGAGTGAAGGATGCCTCAGCCCTGCCGCTGTTTGCGGCATTCCGCCTTGTTGATGATTTCCATATTACAGGTCTCTTCGATGTCGCTCTGGAGACGTTGAAGCAGAATCCCAGCTTCTATGAGTTCTACTATTGTGGATTGGAAGATGCGGCAACCTTGATGTTGGCTCATGTCGGCGTAGGACATTTGGAGGAAATGAAAGAGATGATGAAGACTGATGGCTTTGTCTCGGAGGTTTATCCCATCGTTTTCAATGCGGCAGTGCAGATGGCTGTGGAGAATCCAGCTTGCAGGCTTCAAGTGTTGGCTTGGGTTTCCGATGTATTGAAGTCGTGTGTGGAAGTAACCATTCCTTCGATGGCAATGGACTGGTGCGTGAAGTCGCTCGCACAAATCAAGGCAGTCGAGCTGTTGCCGCTCATCAAGACCATCTATAAGGAGTATCAGGTTCCGCCTGTGGAAATCAAGACTAGAATCAAGGGTGTAACCAAGTTGCTTACCAAGGGAACCGATGAGCGAATCGTGGAGATTGCCGATTTCGAGGAACTCTTCGACGAGATGTTGGTAGGAGAGAATAATGACTTTGATCTCTTGGGCGGTAATGACGAAGACTGGCTGAACCGATTACTGGAACCCGACGAGGACGAATGGGGAGATGAGGACGACGAGCGGGATGCAGATTCTTTATTCTATAAGGAATGCGGTTTTAGGCCAAGCAAGCCGAAAGCCGCAAAATCAGGCAAGTCGAAGAAGAAAAAGCAGAAGTATGCTCTTACGCTCGATGTTTCCCTGAAAGGTTCTCCACGTAAGATTTATCGCCAGCTGGTGGTACCTTCTGATTTGCGTTTGGATTGTTTGGGTCAAGTCTTGGTGTATGCCGTTGGTTGGGAAGGATACCATCTCAACCAGTTTATGAGAGGAAACGACTGCTATCTTTTGCCTGATGAGGATGGTGGCTTAGAGTGGGGATTTGATTCTCGTGAGTATACCGTTGGTAACCTGTTGAATAGAGTGGGAAGCAAGATAGTATGGGAATACGATTTTGGAGATAGTTGGAACCACGAGGTAAAACTTGTGGAGAAGACAGAAGTAGATGGGAAGGAGGAAATCCCTGTGAACTTGCTCAAGGCAACAGGTGCCTGTCCTCCTGAGGACTGTGGAGGAGTCTATGGCTATCGCCATCTTTTGGAAGTGCTCAAGAATCCTCAAAATGAGGAGTATGAGGAGATGAAGGAGTGGCTGGGAGAAGACTTCGACCCGAAGAAGTTTAGTTTAGCCAAGGCTCGTGGGCTCATCAAGGTATACATGAGTGGTGTGATTCCGTTTTAGGAGTTGTGTATAGTGATAAGTGCCTTTCTTGATATTTTAGTTATAGAGTACCGAGAAAGGCACTTTCCCTGTACATCATATTCTAGTTCATTTAATCAGATCTGGTGTCTCTACGAGCCATCGCAGCTATATCTGTTGGTTAACTCAGCTATATCTGTCAGCTAACTCAGCCACTTCATTTTGCAAACTCAACTGCTTCATTTAGGCTTTACTCTTTTCCTGCGTATGGTCGCAATAAGTCTTCTTAATGTTCCTCAAACACAATTTTTATCCAAACAACGAAAAATAATCCACTAAAAATACATGAGTAATCATTTTTTTTATTACCTTTGCAACCGATACCGTTCTTGCTCACGCCGTATCGATGCATCGAAAGTCGCCTTAAAGGGCCTTTTGTGCAGAGAAGGGTTACGTAAATAGGTAAAAGTGGGATAGAGGTATCACGACATATTGAAATAAAAAAGGCGTTTACTTAGCGCTTTGTTCTTGACGTTCTGAAACTTCGCAACTTTCATGTGTTGTCTTGAACATTGCAACGGTAGATGCCCCGGGATGTGTTGTTTTCACATCCCTTTACTGGTATGGCTTATTGCGTAAAGCGATGAGTCTTATATCCGTATAGGGAGAGGTGCATACATATCGGCGTGGGCTTCGACGTTGCTCGTTCAACAACACAGGGCAATGCGAAGGCCTCAGAGCGTGGGACGAGTAACAGGTAGAGTTCCCACGCTTTTTTCATGTCTAGTCTGTCATGTTTTATGTTGCCTATTGGGGGACTTTGGGCACACAAAGTTTTTGGTATATGAAAAGTCCGAAAGAATTATTGCAAGCTATGCTGTCGAAAGTTGGAGACGGTTCTTCGTCTGCAACAGTTGATATTTTGAAAGAACTGATAACAATTCAGCTTGATGAAGCTGGCACATTATCTAAACGTATTGGTGATGGCAAGAAATTGGCCATATCTCGAATGAAAGTGATAGGGGCATTAGATAGCAGCGATGTAAAATGCTTGCGAAACATGCCTAGACTGGAGATGTTGGATTTGTCGGATGCGCGAATCGTTACAGGCGGCAGTTATTATATCGAGGCCTGGTATTGCCAGAACGAAGAAGATATGATGGGATTGCATATGTTTCATCACAAAGATAAGTTGAAATCAATCATTTTTCCTAAGGGAGTTGTTGCCGTCAGACCGATGGCTTTCCGCCGCTGTTCGGCATTATCTGAGGTGGTATTTTCGCCAGTGTTGGAGAAAATAGAAGACCGGGCTTTTTCATATTGTGATTCCTTGAAGCAGGTCAGTTTTCCGCCTGCTCTTAAAACAATCGGGATTGGTGCTTTTGGTCATTGCAAATCATTGAAAACAATTCAGTGTGAATCCGTAGTCAGCATCGGGGAACTTGTTTTCAACGATTGCCCGTCGTTATCGTCGGTGAATTTCGGTTCTTCCCTGCAGAATATCGGTGATATGGCGTTTGCCGATGCATCACTCACATCTATCAGTTTCCCTGCATCTCTCAAGACAATGGGTAGCAAAGTATTCAATGGGTGCCGTCAGTTGACTGCGATTCACATGGCATCTTCTGTGCCTCCTGTAGCTAAACAGGATACATTCGACGGAATAAATCTTGCTGCTTGTACTCTCTACGTTCCTAAAGGTGCTAAAGATAACTATTGGTTACCTGATGGATGGGAGAAATTCAAACATATTGTAGAGGAGTAGTTGCCTCTCAATTTTTTAATTAAACTTATAACAAGGATATTCTTTTTGTTTGAGAAGCCAATTGGGTTTCTTGAACAAAAATATCCTTAAAATCCTTGCTTGTATCCAATAATAGTTGTATCTTTGCCAAAATATTCAAAACCAAAGGAAATGGCAAAGGAAAAGGAATTGGAACAGGTGGAAGGACAGCAACTGCCTGTAGAAAATAAAGTAGAGTCTCTGATACGAGTTATCAGAGGACAACAAGTGATGCTTGATCGTGACTTGGCTGAGCTGTATGGAGTAGAAACAAAAAGATTGAATGAGCAGGTAAAACGTAATCTTGAGCGTTTTCCAGAAGACTTTATGTTTCAATTGACCCCAAATGAATTTGATAACTTGAAGTCGCAATTTGCGACTTCAAGTTGGGGCGGTGTAAGAAAACTGCCTTATGCTTTCACAGAGCAAGGAGTTGCTATGCTTAGTGGAGTTTTGAAGTCATCGACTGCTGTTGAAGCAAACATCCGTATTATGCGAGCATTCGTATCTATGCGCCATTTTATGGTGAACAATGCGGCGATTTTCCAACGATTGGAAACAATCGAATTTAATCAGTTGGAGTCTAATAAGGTTCAGGCGAAGATTCTTGCTCATCAAGAAGTACAAGACCATCGCATAGACGAAATTTTCCGTCGCTTGGACGAAGGAATGTACAAACCGAAGCAAGGAATCTTCTTTGATAACCAAATCTATGATGCTTATTCCTTTGTCTCTGAACTCGTAAAAAGTGCCAAGCAGCGTATCATCCTCATAGATAATTATGTCGATGAGACGGTCTTGACGCTATTAGATAAGCGAGGTGAGAATGTTTCTGCCACCATTTATACTCAGCAGGTAAGTCGCCAGTTTCGCCTTGATGTCGATCGCCATAATAGCCAATATCCTCCGATAGAAGTAGATGTCTTCCGTCGTTCCCACGATCGTTTTCTTTGCATTGATGATACAGTTTATCATGTGGGAGCCTCTATCAAAGACTTAGGTAAAAAATGGTTTGCCTTTTCTAAGATGGAAGATTTCAAGCCAGAGGAACTTGTTGCAAGAATCAACGAAGCATTTTGAAAAGCCGATTGCCTCTATCAACACGTATCATTATACTAAAAGAGTAAAGAAGTAACAAATTCCTTCCTAAATATTTGGCGGTAACTAATATTTTTCTTATTTTTGCAACTTAGAAGCAGAAAATAAACGGAAGGGCTTATGTTAAAGTTTAACGAAGAAAAATTAGCTAAACTACGTACTTTCGAAGATCATCTTCGAGAGAAATATGGCGAGCCTGGTAGTGTGGCCCGTAAGGAGTTTGAGGCAAGAGCCAAGGCATGGTATTATGCCGAGTTATTAAATATTCAACTGAAATCATAAAATAAAAAAGAAATAATGGCAAAAAATAAAAAAGGAAAAAACAGCGGCAATCCTGTTTTGAATGCATTAACTGAAATACTGAACGGAATGTCGCCCGAAGAGAAAATGATGCTGATGCCTTGTTCTGTGTGGCTTAAAACCTGCCAAATCTAAGTCTGGCAAGTCGAATTCTAAGTCTGCGAGAAAAGGCAAATAAAGCATATTGTCAATTATAACATAAAGCAAACTATATTAAGTAATGAACAAATTAAAAACTATCTATCTGTCGCTCCTGTTCTTCCTGGCGATGAACATGATGGGCGGAGTGAATGCGATGGCGGAGAACTATCCCTATCGCAGTGATTATCTTTGGCTTACCGTGCCCGATCATGCCGACTGGCTCTACAAGACGGGCGAGCAGGCTAAGGTGGAAGTAAGTTTCTATAAGTATGGAATTCCCCGTGACGGCGAGGTGAACTATGAAATTGGCGATGACATGCTGAAGGCTGATAAGCAGGGAAGCTTCAAGCTGAAGAACGGTCGTGCCATCGTGAACATCGGAACCCGAAAGACTCCGGGCTTCAGAGACCTGAGATTATCTTATCAGCTCGATGGCAAAACCTATCAACATCATATCAAAGTGGGATTTTCGGTAGATAAGATTCAGCCTTATACCCAGGAGCCTAAGGATTTCGATGCGTTCTGGCAGCAGGCGAAGGACGAACTGAAGAATGTTCCGATGAGCTATACCAAGGAACTTGCAAAGGAATACTGTACCGACAAGATAGATTGCTATCTCGTTAAGCTTCAGATAGATAAGAAAGGACATGCAATGTACGGCTACCTCTTCTATCCTAAGAATGCCAAGCAGGGCGGCCATCCTGTGGTTCTCACTCCTCCGGGAGCCGGAATCAAAACCATCAAGGAGCCTATGCGCAACAAATATTACGCTGAGAACGGATTCATCCGTTTCGAGATAGAAATCCATGGTCTCGCCCCGCGCATTCCTGCCGAAACCTTCCAGGAAATAAGTAAGGGATTCAATGACGGAAACGGGGGCTATCTGGCTAACGGACTGGAAGATAAGAACCGCTATTATATGAAGCATGTTTATCAGGGATTGGTGCGCTGCATCGACTTCCTGACCTCCATTCCGGAATGGGATGGTAAGAATGTGGCTGTGCAGGGCGGAAGCCAGGGCGGAGCCTTGGCGATTATTGCTGCAGGCTTGGATAGCAGAGTAACCCAATGTGTTGCCAATCATCCTGCGCTCAGCGACATGGCTGCTTATGCTGAGAAGGGAAGAACGGGCGGTTATCCTCACTTCAATAAATATCATGAGATATTGAAGAATAAGGATTGTCTCAACACGATGGCTTATTATGATGTGGTCAACTTTGCCCGCAAGGTAAAGGCACCAACTTATCTTACATGGGGATATAATGACAATACCTGCCCTCCAACTACCAGCTATGCAGTATGGAATACCTTGAAATGTAAGAAGGAAGCTTTGCTCACGCCAATCAATGAGCACTGGACTACCAGCGAAACTAATTACCAGCAGATGGTTTGGATAAAAGCGCATCTCGTTAAGTAAAACTGATTCCGTCAAAAAAGCCAGTAAAGGGGTGATATCGGATAGTTTGGGGCTTGCAATCATTCTTCAACCCCTAAAAAACTGAAAATAAAGATAGCAATATTTGGTCGTTTGGCGAAATATTGCTATTTTTGCATCCTATAATATTGCAAACTAGTTTGAAATCATGTCATTAATAGAAATTAAAAAGGTCGAAAGCAAGAAGGATTTGAAGACGTTCATCGACTTTCACTACGACCTCTACGAAGGCAACGAATATGATGTGCCTAATCTTTTCAGCGACGACATGAATACTCTGAGCAAGGACAAGAACGCAGCGTTCGAGTTCTGCGAGGCAGAGTATTTTCTTGCCTATAAGGACGGCAAGCTGGCAGGTCGCGTCGCTGCCATTATCAATCATAAGGCAAACAATAAATGGGGCAGGAAATCGGTCCGTTTCGGCTGGATTGATTTCATTGACGACCGCGAGGTTTCCAAGGCTCTTCTCGATGCTGTAGAGAAATACGGTAAGGAGAAGGGAATGGAAGATATTGTAGGTCCGCTGGGTTTTACCGATATGGATCCGGAAGGCATGCTTACCTGGGGCTTTGACCAGCTAGGCACCATGCCTACCATTTATAATTATTCATATTATCCGGAGCACATTGAGGCTCTGGAGGGTTTTACCGTAGATAATAAGTATGTAGAGTATAAACTGATGGTGCCAGATACCATCCCGGAGAAATATTCCAAGATAGCGGCGATGATAGAGAAAAGATACAATCTCCATGTCCGCAAACTTACCCGTAAGGATATTTATCAGGGCGGATACGGACAGAAGATTTTCGACCTCATCAATGATACATACAAGCATCTCTATGGTTATTCCGAACTTTCACAGAAGCAGATAGACCAGTACATCAAGATGTATCTGTCTTTGCTCGACCTGAACTTTGTAACAGCCATAGAAGACTGGACTACCGAGGATCATAAGATGATAGGTATCGGTATTACGATGCCTTCCCTTTCCAGAGCCCTGCAGAAGTGTCATAGGGGCAGACTGTTTCCTTTTGGCTGGTGGCATCTGTTGCGTGCCATCAAGTTCCATAAGACCAAGATTGTCGACCTCCTGCTCATCGGTATCCAGCCGGAATACCGTACAAAGGGTGCCAATGCGCTACTCTTTGCCGACCTGATTCCTATCTATCAGAAGTATGGAATCGAGTGGGGAGAAACGCAGGTGGAAATGGAAGATAATGTTGCCGTGCAGGGACAATGGGGCGTCTTGGCTCCAATCCTTCACAAGCGCCGCAACTGCTATATTAAGAAAATCAAGTAAATAGCAATTGTTGTATTGGTAATTGTCTGATAAACAGAATGTTGCAATATCATTTGCTATATTATAAGAAAATAAATAAGAATTACTAAGGAGGAAATCATGGCAGAAGATAAAAACTTAAATAATAACGATTTGAATGCCGCTGATGAGCTTGCCAATGCCCCTCAGGAGCAGCCGGTAGAATATACCGACGACAACATCCGACACTTGAGCGATATGGAACATGTGCGTACCCGTCCGGGTATGTACATCGGTCGCCTGGGTGACGGTAATCTGCCGGAAGACGGAATCTACGTGCTCCTCAAGGAGGTGGTAGATAACTCTATCGACGAGTTCAAGATGGGCGCTGGAGCCAGATTGGAGATTGATATCGAAGACCATCTGCGCGTCAGCGTGCGCGACTATGGTCGTGGTATTCCTCAGGGAAAGCTCGTAGAGGCGGTAAGCGTGCTGAATACCGGTGGTAAGTATGACAGCAAGGCGTTCAAGAAGAGTGTCGGATTGAATGGTGTGGGTGTGAAGGCGGTGAATGCCCTCAGCTCTCACTTCGAGGTAAAGTCATTCCGCGACGGCAAGGTGCGCCATCTGAAGTTCGAGAAAGGTATTCTGAAAAGCGACAAGACGGAAGATACCGAGGATGAGAACGGTACCTTCATCTTCTTCGAACCGGATAATACCCTGTTCAAGAACTATTCTTTCCACGATGATTTCGTGGAAACGATGCTTCGCAACTATACTTATCTCAACACCGGACTCACCATCATGCACAATGGTCGCCGCATCCTCAGCCGTCATGGTTTGAAGGATTTGCTGACCGATAACATGACCAATGAAGGCCTCTATGAGATTGTTCACATGAAGGGCGAAGACATTGAGATTGCCTTTACCCATACCAATCAGTATGGCGAGGAGTATTATTCCTTCGTGAATGGTCAGCACACCACCCAGGGCGGTACTCATCAGAGTGCCTTCAAGGAGCATATCGCCAGAACCATCAAGGAATTCTACGGCAAGTATGAGTATGCTGATATCCGAAACGGACTGGTGGCTGCCATCGCCCTGAACGTAGAGGAACCGGTCTTCGAGAGTCAGACGAAGATTAAGCTGGGAAGTACCACGATGTCTCCTAACGGCGGCGATACCATCAACAAGTATGTAGGCGATTTCCTGAAAAAAGAAGTAGATAACTATCTCCATATCCACAAGGATGTGGCTGAGATTCTGGAGAACAAGATCAAGGAGAGCGAGCGTGAACGCAAGGCGATGGCTGGTGTTACCAAACTGGCGCGTGAGCGTGCCAAGAAGGCGAACCTCCACAACCGCAAGCTGCGCGATTGCCGCATCCACTTCAGCGACGCCAAGAACGAGCTGAAGGAGGCAAGCTCCATCTTCATCACCGAGGGTGATTCTGCCAGCGGAAGCATCACCAAGAGCCGCGATGTGAACACCCAGGCGGTATTCTCCCTGCGAGGTAAGCCATTGAACTGTTATGGCTTGACCAAGAAGGTGGTTTACGAGAACGAGGAGTTCAACCTGCTCCAGGCAGCCCTCGATATTGAGGACGGTTTGGACGGATTGAGATATAATAAGGTGATTGTGGCAACCGATGCCGATGTAGACGGAATGCACATCCGCCTGCTCATCATCACCTTCTTCCTGCAGTTCTTCCCTGATCTCATCAAGAAGGGCCACGTATATGTGCTTCAGACTCCATTGTTCCGAGTGCGCAACAAGCGAACCAAGATCAAGAACAAGCAGGCGGTGGCTGATGCCGATGCCAAGTTGGGACCTAAGGAGAAGAAGGGCGATTTCATCACGCATTACTGCTATAGTGATGAGGAGCGCCAGCAGGCCATCAGAGACCTCGGTCCTGATCCGGAAATCACCCGATTCAAGGGATTGGGAGAGATTTCGCCTGAGGAGTTTGCCCATTTCATCGGTCCGGATATGCGATTGGAGCAGGTTACGCTCCATAAGACCGACCAGGTGCAGAAGCTCCTGGAGTATTATATGGGTAAGAATACGATGGAACGTCAGAACTTCATCATCGATAACCTGGTGATTGAGGAGGATATTCCGGAGGAAGACTCAGCTCCGCTGGATTAAATGAAGTGAAGAGTGAAGAACGAAGAGTGAAGAATTCAAGTGCTTTCGAGGGGTAACCATTGAAAAAAGTGCTGTTAACTGTTAACCTGTTAACTGCTGACTCTCGAAATGGGGCTGTTAACTGTTAACCTGTTAACTCTTGAAGGATTTCTCTCTTTCATAAGCTTTAAGTTTTAGGAAATGAAGAAGATAATTTTATTTGCGCTCCTGGCATTCCTGGCAGTAACTTCTGCCAGTGCCCAGCTGCGTATCAAGATGGGCAAGAACAGCCCGATAGAGAAGTTGGGTAGGGCGGAAATCGCCATTACCAACCTCTATGTGGATAGTGTGGATGAGAACAAGCTCGTAGAGGACGCCATCCGAGGTATGCTCGAGAAGCTCGACCCTCATTCCTCTTACGCCACAGCCAAGGAGACCAAGGCGATGAATGAACCGCTGAATGGTAGCTTTGATGGCATTGGCGTGCAGTTTAACATGGTGGATGACACCTTGCTCGTTATCCAGCCCGTAGTGAATGGTCCTTCCGAGAAGGTGGGAATCATAGCCGGCGACCGCATCGTTGCGGTGAATGATACTGCCATTTCGGGTGTGAAGATGAGCAAGGAGGAAATCATGAAGCGCCTGCGCGGTCCTAAGGGAACCACGGTGAATCTTACCATCGTGCGCCGGGGCATCAAGGATAAGCTCACCTTCAAGGTGAAGCGCGACAAGATTCCTGTAACCACGATGGATGCGGCTTATATGATTCGTCCGGGCATCGGATACATCCGTCTGGGAAGCTTCGGACTTACCAGTCATAAGGAAGTGACAATGGCGATGGATTCGCTGAAAAAGAAGGGAATGAAAGACCTTATCTTCGACCTTGAGGATAATGGTGGCGGTTACTTGCAGGCTGCGGCTCAGATAGCCAATGAATTCCTTCAGAAGGGCGATCTCATCGTTTATACCAATGGCAGGACCGCTCCCCGTCAGGAGTATAAGGCGCAGGCTAACGGCAGCTGGCGCAAGGGCAAGGTAGTAGTGCTCACCAACGAGTTTACCGCTTCTGCCGCAGAGATTGTTTCCGGAGCCATCCAGGATCAGGACCGTGGCGTGGTGGTTGGCCGTAGAACCTTCGGCAAGGGATTGGTGCAGCGTCCGCTTACCTTTGATGATGGCAGCGAGATTCGTCTCACCATCGCCCATTATTATACGCCTAGCGGCAGATGCATCCAGAAGCCTTATAAGAAGGGCGACAGACTGGATTATGCGATGGATCTCGACAACCGTTACAAGCATGGCGAGTTTACCAATCAGGACAGCATCCATCTTTCAGATAGCTTGAAGTATTATACTTTACGCAAGCATCGTGTGGTTTATGGTGGCGGCGGAATCATGCCTGATTATTTCGTTCCGCTTGATACTACCAAGTACACCAAGATGCACCGTCAGCTGGCAGCCAAGAGCATTGTCATCAACCACAGTCTGAAGTTTATCGATGCGCATCGCAAGGAACTCAAGAGCCAGTATAAAGATTTTAACAAGTTCCTCGCCACCTACGAGGTTCCTTCTTCGCTGATAGAAGGCATTATCGCCGAGGGCAAGAAGGAGAAGATAGAGCCTAAGGATGAGGCAGAATTGGCTCAGACGAAGAAATACCTGGCCGTGCAGCTGAAAGCCCTTGTAGCGCGAGATATCTGGGATATGAGCCAGTATTTCCAGGTTTGGAACGAGACGAACGAGATAGTTCAGCGTGCCGTGCAGCTGCTGACTACGGGGAAGTAGGTTAAGTGAAGAGTGAAGAACGAAGAGTGAAAAATTCAAGTGCTTTGCTCGTGTAACCATAGAAAAAACGGCTGTTAACTGTTAACCCGTGAGGTAATGATATAAGAAAAGGTCGTGAGGTTCAACCAGAAACTTCACGACCTTTTTTGTGTATTTATCTTCCAGGAACGCAAGCCCGCCAGGCGTCCCGGCGGATTTGAAATCCGCCGTCAAAAAATGTTCGACCTCTTAACTCCGGGGGATTTGTAATCCCCCAACAAAAGAAAAAGCATACTCCTTTGCTGCGGATTTCAAATCCGCAGAGCCCAAATAGGCTAGGACATTTTTAACGCCGGATTTCAAATCCGGCGGGACGCCTAGCGGGCTTACTATTTACTTCTTTTCATGCAGATGATCCCATTTCAGATAGATTCCTGCAAGGATGGTGCCGGAAATACTGTGCCAGGCGCAGCTGATGGCGCAAGGCAATACGGCGAGAGGCTGGGCGGCGAAGAAGTTGCCCGCAAGAACCGTGGCAAGACCGGCATTCTGCATTCCTACCTCAATACTGATGGTGCGCTTCTTGGCGGTATTGAATCCGGCAAGCTTCCCGGCAAGCCAACCGAGACAGTAACCCAGGGTGTTGTGACAGAAAACCACAGCGAAAGTCCAGAGGAAAAGCGATAAGCCACGAGCCACCAAGTCATCGTGAACCGTAGAAATCACACCGCCTACGATGATTGCCAGACAGGTAACGCTGATGCCCGGCATCAGGCTCTGAATGGTAGGGAAGCAATCTTTCTTGCCGTAAATATAGTTGAGGGCGCAGCCGATGGCCACAGGGATAATCGTAACGATGAGGATATTGATGAACATTCCCACAGCATCAATATGGATGATTTCTCCAGCCGTAATCTTCATCAGCAGCGGAGTCATTACCGGTGCAAGAATGGTAGAGGCGCAGGTCATTCCTACGGAGAAAGCCACGTCGCCATGGCAGAGATAACTCATGATGTTGCTCGAAACGCCACCCGGACAGCAACCTACCAGCAGGATTCCGAGTGCCAGAGCTGGGTCAAGATGCCACACATGAACCAGGGTATAAGCCACGCCAGGCATGATGATGAACTGGGCGCAGGCACCGATGAAGACATCCAGCGGGCGCTGAGCCAGAATCTTGAAGTCGTTGGTGGTCAAGGTCAAGCCCATGGTGAGCATGATGATGCCGAGAATGACGGTTTGAGTAGTTCCGCGCACCCAGTCGAAGGTATGTGGGAAGAAGAATGTGAACACTGCAACACCTATCACGAAGATAGATGTGTAATTGGCCAGCAGCTTGCTGAGCCCTTGAAATAACTTAAGCATAATTCTATTTCTTTTAAAATCCTGATATTTCTCTCTTATTTATTTCTTTCCTCGCTTTCAATATCGAGTGCAAAAGTACGTCTTTTCTATCGGATAAACAAATTATTCTGCAAGAAAATGATAAATTATAACATTTTTATAGGGTAACGCTTGCAAATCTGCACGAATCTTTTGGGATTGTGCAAAATCATGGGCAAAATAATTCGGCTTTTCTTCTTTAATTCCGCAACAAATGTGTAACTTTGCACCCATATTATCGATAATAGTCATAGAATGAACGAAGATTTTGATATAAGACAAGAGACGGTTTCGCCTGCCGAAAAGGAATTCGAGAAGGCGCTGCGCCCACTGAAGTTCTCCGACTTCAGCGGTCAGAATGGCGTGGTGGATAATCTCGAAGTCTTCGTAGAGGCTGCCAAGTATCGTGGCGAACCGCTCGACCATACCCTCTTGCACGGTCCTCCGGGACTGGGTAAGACCACGCTGAGCAACATCATCGCCAACGAACTGGGTGTAGGATTCAAGATTACATCAGGCCCAGTGCTCGATAAGCCGGGCGACCTGGCGGGAATCCTCACCTCCCTGGAGCCAAACGATGTGCTTTTCATCGATGAAATCCACCGCCTCTCGCCTGTTGTAGAGGAGTATCTCTATTCGGCGATGGAGGATTACCGCATCGACATCATGATAGATAAGGGTCCTTCGGCTCGAAGCATCCAGATAGACTTGAATCCGTTTACGCTCGTGGGAGCGACAACGAGAAGTGGACTTCTCACAGCTCCTCTTCGTGCCCGTTTCGGCATCAATCTGCATCTGGAATATTACGACCCGGAGACGCTTCAGAAGATTATCAAGCGAAGTGCGATGCTCCTGAAGGTGCCGATAGAGGATGAGGCGGCAGTGGAAATCTCCCGCCGTTCTCGCGGAACCCCTCGTATCGCCAACTCGCTGCTCAGAAGAGTCAGGGATTTCGCTCAGGTGAAGGGCAACGGAACCATCACCTTCGAGATTGCCCAGGTGGCGCTGAAGGCGCTGAACATCGACCAGTATGGCTTGGACGAGATAGACAACAAGATTCTCACCACCATCATCGACAAGTTCCGTGGAGGTCCGGTAGGCGTAAGCACCATTGCCACGGCTATCGGCGAGGATGGCGGCACCGTAGAGGAAGTTTACGAGCCATTCCTCATCATGGAGGGTTTCATCAAGCGTACGCCACGAGGCAGAATGGCAACCAAGCTTGCCTATGAGCATCTGGGCAGGAATCCGTATGCAAGCAACATCATGCAGGGAGATTTGTTTGACGTTTAACATTGAACATTGAACTTGGAACTTTGAACTTTATGATTAGTAAAACTCCCGAAACGCCTATAGAGTAATAGGAGAAGGGAGGCAAATCATAAAGTTCAAAGTAATCATAAAGTTCAAAGTTCAAATCTCAAAGTTCAAAGTAATGAGAATAGGAATATTTACGGGTACATTCGACCCATTTACGATAGGACATCAGAACATTGCGGAGCGTGCTCTGCCGATGTTTGACAAGCTCGTGATTGCAGTGGCGATGAGCAAGCTGAAGCACGCCAGCGAGGAAATCTCGAAGCGTGTGGAGGATATCAGAAAGGTTTTTCCGAAGGAATGTGCAGAATTGGTAGATGCGACGGATGCATCCAAGGGCTATCGTCTGGAGGTGGTTGCCTACGATGATCTCACCATCGACCTGGCGCATCGCCTGGGAGCCAGGTTTCTGGTTCGCGGTGTCCGTTCTGCCAAGGATTTCGAGTACGAAAGGGAGCAGGCTGACATCAATAAGCAGTTGGGCGGCGTAGAGACCATCCTGCTGTTTTCCGACCCAAGATACAGCAGTATCAGCTCAACGCTGGTTAGGGAATTGAGATTCTTCGGAAGAGAAGTAGATGAATTCCTGCCAAAGGCGAAATAATGAATAATGTAGAATTAATAATGAATAATTAATAGTGGGCTCTTGGCGTAGCCTGATTATTAATTGTAAATTATAAATTATAAATTGAATTGCGTATGATAACATACAATGTAGATGGCGTGAAAATGCCAAAGATCAAGAAGCGCGACACCAGTGCCTGGATTCGCAAGGTAGCTGCCTCTCATGGCCGCAAGGTGGGAGAGATTGGCTATATGTTTGTAGATGACGAGAAGATTCTCGAAGTGAACAACGAGTATCTGGGTCATGATTACTATACCGATGTCATCACCTTCGATTACGATGAGGATGATGTGATTAACGGCGACATCGTGATTTCGCTCGATACCGTCCGCACCAATGCCGAGCAGTTTGGCAAGACCTACGATGATGAGCTTCACCGTGTCATCATCCACGGCATCCTGCACCTCTGCGGAATCAACGACAAGGGTCCGGGAGAGCGCGAAATCATGGAGGAGAACGAGAACAAGGCCCTCGCCCTGCTCGAAGGTGCTTCGATATTGAAGAAGTAAAGCTTCCTCTATTTTAAGGGGAAAGTATAGAAAAACAGCTGTTAACTGTTAACCTGTTAACTTTGTTACAGGTTGGCAGTTGACATAATGATAGGAGATAAGATTATGGCAACAGCAATCAAAGCAATACCAACATTGCATGGTAAAGAAGCAAAAGAGTTTTTGCGCCATGCAGAAGAGGCCGAGCGTAACTTTAAGGGATTCAAAAATATCGAAGAACATCCCTTTTGTGTAATGGCTCGCAGCATTTTGGAAAAGGCAGGTATGAGATAAGAAAGGAGGCATTTATGTTTCTGAGTTCACAATGCTTTTTTAGTGAATTGACAGATGAGTTATTATCCACCTGTCAACCATTCTCGTGTGGCAATGAAGATTTGGATGATTTTTTCAAGAATGATGCCACACGCTATGCTTATTATTTGATGGGGAAATCATATTGTTTTCGAAAGAATGATGACCCCACCAAAATCGTTTGTGCCTTTACGGTTTCTAATGATAGCATTCGTATTTATGATTTGCCAAGAAGCCGTAAGGATTATATGAAAAGTCTTACGCATCATGAAAAGCCTCTGCGTAGATACCCTGGTATTCTTATCGGTCGTTTGGGTGTAAACAAGGATTTTTGTGGAAAGGGAATAGGCAGTGAAGTCATTGATTTCATCAAGGGTTGGTTTATGTCTCATGACAACAAGTCTGGCTGTCGCTTTGTGATAGTAGATGCAATCAATGCTCCAGAAGTAATCTCTTTCTATCAAAAAAACGGTTTTCAACCTCTGTTTACCTCTGAAGAACAGGAGTTCTTATATACAGGAGGAAAGAAGGGGCAGCCAATCAAAATGGCAACCAGATTGATGTACTTTGACTTGCTGTGGATGAGACAATAGTAATTTGATAATTATTTTTGATTATGTTTAGATTTAAAGTTATACTTCTTTTATCCTTAATTTTAAGTGTTTGCCCAATTATCAGTCATGCTCAATTAAAAAAGTCTGGCTCAATAGAGAGGGTAAAGGGGTTTACAAATGGTTCTGTCAGTTTGATGAAGTCTACAACAGAGAAAGGGGATGTGTATTCTCTAACGTTACGTAATAATTCAAAATTTCATGATGATGTGAATTTGTTGTTGGGAGATAAGGAAACTGCTGTAAAAAATCTAAAAGACTTTTCTGAAACTTTAAAAACAGCAAAGTCTGGTGAACATTTTGATTTCGAAGTGATGGGACTGACATATACTTTCTTTTATGGTAGCACATTAGGGCAAAAATGTTTTAAGATATGGGCACCTAATAGTGTAAGTTCTGATTATGGTAGGTTGTTTAAGGCAACAATAGATGATATTATCAAATATTTTTCAAACAATGGGGAATAAAGAGTGGATTGCTTTTGCAAATGAGAAAAAATGTAATCACGCAAAGAGTTTGATAAAGAGTGGATTTATTAGTTGGGTAAATACAGCTAATTTTGAAGTAGGAGATATAGTATATTTGTTTATGTCAAATACTAGAAACGTTAGATTTAAAACTCAAGTTGTTGCCGATAATTGTAAGCGTGAGGATTCTGAATATTGGCTTGAGCAAGCTCCTACGGATATTACTTTTAGATTAAAGTTGGTTGCAGAATATTCTGGAGACCAATTGAATGAAAGTGTATTGATTAAGCATGGTTTTAAGGGTGGTAGATCACTTCAAACTCCAAGCTATAAGAATGAAAATTTGATGGATTATATAAAGTCAATCTTTTAAAAGAAAAAGGGAGAAACTAACAGGTGTCTGTTGGATTCTCCTTTTTGTTTCTTATTGTATTGCCTTGATTCTCTCGCGGCATTCCTTCAATATCTCTTTCAGTTCCTCCACGGTAGTGGCTCTCAGCATGGCGATTCTCGTCTGGCGGAAATCAGGAATACCCTTGAAGATAGGGGAGGCGGCAAGATGGCGACGGGTGTGGAGAATGCCTCTGTACTCGTCTATGCGCTCCACGTTGATGCGCAGCTGCTCCTCCAGGAGGTCAATCTTCTCATCTACGGTTAATGGGGCAGCACCCGTATTATCCAGGTAATCACGTATTTCCTTGAAAATCCAAGGTCTTCCGAAGGTGGCTCTACCAATCATTACCGCATCTACGCCGTAACGCTCAAAAGCAAGCTTGGCTTCCTCCGGGGTCGTAATATCGCCGTTACCGATAATCGGAATATGGATGCGGGGATTGTTCTTCACCTCTCCGATGAGGCTCCAGTCGGCTTCGCCCGTATACATCTGGCTTCGGGTTCTGCCGTGGATGGTGAGCGCCTGGATTCCGCAATCCTGCAGCTGCTCGGCAAGTTCGGTGATGATGAGGTTCTCGCAATCCCAACCCAGTCGGGTTTTCACGGTTACGGGCACGTTTACCGCCTTCACCACTTCTCTTGTAATATCCAGCATCAGTGGAATATTTCGGAGCATTCCGGCTCCGGCACCCTTTCCGGCAACCTTCTTCACCGGACAACCGAAGTTAATATCAATCACATCCGGCTTCGCCTGTTCCACGATTTTTGCAGCTTCCACCATGTCCTCGGTAGTTCTGCCGTAAATCTGAATGCCCACAGGGCGCTCTTCATCGCTTATCGTAAGCTTGCTGACGGTGCTCTTGATGCTTCGCACCAAGGCTTCTGCCGATACGAACTCAGTATAAACCATGGCAGCTCCGAATCGCTTGCAGAGCATGCGAAAGCCAATATCCGTTACGTCTTCCATCGGAGCGAGGAAGAGGGGCTGAGGCCCAAATTCTATATTACCTATTTTCATGAGTTAAGTGAAGAGTGAAGAACGAAGAGTGAAGAATCCAATAGCTTTTGTGGATATATTGTACTCTGTGTTCTTTTTGTTATCATTTTTGCGGCTGCAAAATTACATCAAATTTTTGAAATAAAAGAAGAAAGAGTGGAATAAGCGCAATTTCACACTTGAATTCTTCATTTTTTCACATTTGAATTCTTCACTCTTCGTTCTTCACTCTTCACTTCAAAAGATGATACATTCCCCCTGCCAATGTCCTGATGATGCCCTTCATCTCCAACGTAAATAGGATAGAGGTGAGGCGACCGATGTCGATATTCGACTTCACGCTGATGATGTTGATCTGCAGGTCGTTGGTCCTGGAGAGGATTTGGACGATGAGCTCCTCTTCGGGCGATAGTTCCGGGAAGAGGCTGCGCTCGATGCCCTGCTGCTTGGCTCTCATCAGCGTAGCGTCATCCTGCCAGCGCATGTCCTTCACGAAATCCTCGGCGCTGGTGATGAGAGTGGCGCCATTGTCCCTTATCAGGTTGTTGCAACCTTCGCTGTAGTGGTCGCCTATTCTGCCTGGGAAGGCGAAGACGTCACGGCCGTAGGATTGCGAAATGCCGCAGGTGATGAGACCGCCGCCATGAGAAGCGCTCTCTATCAGGATGCAGGCATCCGACATTCCCGCCACGATGCGGTTGCGGCGCACGAAGTTGATCTTGTCGGCGTTTGTCTGGGTAAGGAATTCGGTGAGCAATCCGCCCTGTTCTATCATTCTCGCTGCCGTATCCCTGTGTTGGCGGGGATAGAGGTCGTCGAGGCCATGAGCCAGTACGCCCACGGTTTCATAGCCGCAGGCGAGCGCCTGTCGGTGCGACACGATGTCTACGCCATAGGCCAAGCCGCTTACGATGAGCACACGAGGGGAGAGCTGCTTCAGGTCGGAGATGAAGCGGCGGATGAGGTCTTCGCCGTACGGGGTGCAGTGGCGGGTTCCGATGATGTTGATGACCCGCTGCTGGTTGAGGTTGGCGTTGCCTTTATAGAAGAGCATCAGAGGGGCGTCGTCGCAATCCTTGAGTCGCTGGGGATAGCGGTCGTCGTTCATCGTTATCGGTTCTATGCCGTATCGGATGTCGTATTCCAGTTCTACTTCTGCGCGTTTGCGCGCCTCGTCGCAGTTCTTGAGGGCGTTCACGAGCTTATCCGAGGCATCTGGGAGGAGGCTTCGGATGTCGTTTCTATGCTCCATGATGAGCGTGGCGGAGCCTGTTCTTCTGTAAAGCTCCAGCATTCCTGCAAGGCTGAAGTAGTTGAGCCTTGTCAGGAGGATGGTGTTTAATATTTCCTGTTGGTCAGCCATAATCTTTATCTTTTATGGGGTTATAGAAGGGGACAGGAGGGAGGGGCCGAGCGATGGAATCGCTCGGAACGGGAGCCCGAGGGGGCTACGCTTGCTCCTTTATTTCTGAACCACAGTTCCGAGCGATTTCATCGCTCGGTCCTTCCTCGGTCTTTCCTTCTCTTTTTCCTTCTTCCCCTTTACCTTTTCAGGTATTCGTAACCGATGCGGCAGCGGAGGCATTCCTTCCTGTCGCAGTATTCCTTCTTCAGCTGGATGAGGGCCTGGCTGTCGCCGGCGTTTTCCACCACCAGGCCGCATTGCTGCCACATCCTTACTATGTGGTTGTTTTCGGCCTTCAGCTCCTCCAGGAAATCGAAGGCGCGGTCGCAGAATTTCTCTTCTCCGCGGTGCCTGCCGTAGGCGAAGAGGATAGGGACTACCGTGTTGATGATGAGCAGATTGAGCGAGAAGGGGGAGATGTGCTTCTCGTTCCTGATGCTCGTGCTGCCGAAGGTGTAATGGGTTTCCCAATACTCCGTGACGCTGGTAGAAAGCACCTTCTTCGCCTCCTTCACCGTGGTGGCTTCCAGCAGCTGGCTGAGGCTGGCACGGCGGTTATAATAAAGGTTGGCAAGCTGCGAGATGCGGATATGAGGGAAGTTCTGAGGGCGAAGTCTCAGGAATCGCCACAGCTTGTAATCCATCGGCTGCATCGAGAACTTATGCGAGAGATAGAGATATTCGTTTCTCAATCTTGCGAAATACCCATCATTCAGCGCGTCTTTCTGATATCTTTCGGGGATGGTGTTCAGCTCCAGCAGTCCCGCCTGACCCATGAAGATGGCTTCTATCTGGAAGAGGTCATCCCGGTGATGGTCCACGGCTCTGAGCGGCAGGTTCAGCGCCCACTGCTCGAAGGCTTCGCCATTGATTCCGAAGCCGAAATTGCGCGCCAGGGTCACGAAGTAGGCGTTCTCCCAGTCACCGTTGCACTGTCGGACGCGCTCTTCTATCGCCTCCGTTTTCTGCGAGAGCCGTTCGGTTTGCAGGGCGCTCATCCATGAGTGGATGGTGAGCCTGGTGAGCGATGGAATGATTTGATAGCAAGGAGGATATTGGTCGATGGTTAAGAGTTCCTGATAGTGTTTCAGTACGTGTTCGGGGATGTTGAGCTGCATCTGCACAAGAGGTTCGCCCTTCGAGTTTTTGGCGTCGAGGTCGATGATGCCGCAGACGTGCAGTATCACATTGTCGTATCTTTCGTCCTTGTCGTGGCCATGAAGATACCAGTCGCTCGCCTTGTCGTGAATCTCCACGTTGCCCACCCATAGGGTTCCGTTGATTTTCAGCTTGGCGTTGAAGAAGTCGGGCCCTGCATTGCGGTTGTGGAGTCCGGGGTCGATAACTTCCACCTGCCGCTGGTCGGTGGTGGTAAGAGGGGAGAGTGGGAAGAGTTTGTGCTTCCACACGTAGTGAAGTAGCTGCTCCATATTGTTTCGGCTTTTATGGTTTATAGGATTGCCTCTTTCGGAACGCAAGTTCTTTTGCTTGTCCTTGATGGATGCAAGTTCTTTTGCTCGTGTGCGGAAGGGGGAGTATTGAAAAATCAGCTGTTAACTGTTAATCTGTTAACTCTGGCTGTTCTGAGAGGGATAGAATGCAGGGTGAACTCCATCGCCGCAAGACAATTGAATTCTTCACTCTTCACTCTTCGTTCTTCACTTAAAAGTATTTCTCGAATGCCTTGTCGTAGTCCTCGCTGTTGCCCAGCTTTCCATTGATGAGGCAGACGAGTTCTACGGTTGCCTTGAGGCAGAGTTTCTCGTCCTTGGCACGGAAGATGTCCTGATGGAAAACATAACGTACGCCCTGCTTCTCCAGCCACAGACGCGAGAGGAATTCATCATCGCATTGCAGCGGAACCTTGTACTGCAGGTTCATTCTCGCCACCACAGCATCCACGCCCTTGTTGTGCATTTCGGCAAAGCTGAGGCCGCATTCCTTCAGGAAGAGATGGCGGGTATGTTCCATGTAGTGCAGATAGTTGGCATTGTTCACGATGCCCTCAATATCGCACTCATAATCCCTCACTTCCATCTTTGTCTCGAATATGTATTTGCTCATAATTTTCTCTTTTTTAGTTACTAAATGAGGCTAAAAGCCTTAAATCACTGCAAAAATAACCAAAATTTTCTATTTATTATTATAATAACAAGGATTTTTCAAGGTTTTTCGAAGAAAAAATTGTATTTTTGCATAAAAAAAGCAGCACTCGGCAATTTGAAAGCAAGCTTTCATTGCGCTCGTTTGCATTTTTTTTGCCGAAACGTTTGGTTCGAAAGGGGAAAGTTTGACCTCACAAAACGTGATGGCAAAGCCTTTCTCACGACCGGACAGGAACAAAAAGTAAAACAAATAAAAATTAGATAAAGATGAAAATTGCTTTGATCGGCTACGGAAAGATGGGACACATGATCGAGGAGATCGCCCTGCAGCGTGGCCACGAAATCGTATGTAAGATTGACGTGAATAACCCTGAGGATATCGACAGTCCGGAGTTCTGCTCTGCCGATGTTGCCATCGAGTTTACCAACCCTACTGCCGCCTACGGCAACTATCTGAAGGCTTTCTCTCACAACGTGAAGGTGGTTTCAGGTTCTACAGGTTGGATGAAAGACCATAAGGAAGACGTGGAGAAACTCTGCGCCGACGGTAAGCAGACCCTCTTCTGGGCGTCTAACTTCAGCATCGGTGTGGCTATCTTCTCTGCCGTAAACCGCTATCTGGCTAAGATCATGAACGGTTTCCCACAGTACTCAGTCTGCATGCAGGAAACCCATCACGTTCATAAGCTCGATGCTCCATCAGGAACAGCCATCACTCTTGCCGAGGAAATCATCGACAACATCGACAGAAAGAAGGACTGGAAGCGTGGCGTTACTTATTGGACTGAGGATGGTCATCACGATGAGGGCGATGCAAACATCACCGATGAGGATTTGGTCATCAACTGCGTTCGCGATGGCGAGGTTCCTGGAATCCACGCCGTGATGTACGACAGCGATGCTGATATGATTACCATCGAGCACAGCGCCCACTCACGCAAGGGATTCGCTCTCGGAGCCGTTCTCGCTGCTGAGTTCACAGCCAACCATACTGGTTTGCTCACCACATCAGATTTATTTAAGTTCTAAATCACTGAACTTTCGCATGCGGTTCAAGTACGGGCTGAAAGCCCAAAAGCTCCTAGCCCAGGGCAACGCCCTGGGTATAATAGCAGTTAACAAAGCGCCCTGTAAGGGCGACAGTTTTGCGTGCATAATAACCCAAGGCGCTGCCCTGGGCTAGGGGCTTCTGCCCTTACAGGGCGTGCGGAGCTTACATGCGAAGTTCAGTAATCAGAATTTCGGAATATAATCCAGAAATAAGAAAAGAAAGATATGATCGACAAACAGAAACAAAACCTCAATATGAAGGTGCAGTGGGCGAAGTTCGCAGTAGTTCTCGCCCTCTATCTTCTCTTCCTGGTTTGGGTAGAGAGCTGGCTGGGACTCATCGTGGTTCCGTTCATCTTCGATGTCTACATCACCAAGAAGATTCACTGGCAGTGGTGGAAGGATGAAGAAGGCCCTGTGCGCTTCATCATGAGCTGGGTTGATGCGCTCGTGTTCGCGCTCGTAGCGGTTTATTTCATCAACCTCTTCTTCTTCCAGAACTACGTGATTCCATCTTCCTCTCTCGAAAAGAGTCTCCTCACGGGCGATTATCTCTTCGTGAGCAAGGTAAGCTACGGTCCTCGCATTCCTGAAACTCCGCTCACCATGCCGCTCACCCAGCACACCATGCCGCTGGTCAACGTGAAGAGCTACGTGGAGTGGCCTCACTGGGATTACCGTCGCGTGAAGGGATTGGGCAACGTGAAGCTCAACGACATCGTGGTGTTCAACTATCCTGCCGGCGACACCCTCTGCAACGAGGAGCGCTATCAGGCGAATGATTACTATCAGATGGTTTACAGCATCGGCGACCAGATACTGGAGCAGAACGGCCAGCAGCAGGATGTCCGCGTGCTGAACCCATTGCAGCAGCGCCACTACTTCGAGAAAGTGTATGCTGCCGGTAGAAACTACATCCTGAACATGCCGGGCGAATATGGCGACATCATCAGCCGTCCTACCGACCGCCGCGAGAACTACGTGAAGCGCTGCGTTGGTTTGCCGGGTCAGACCCTGCAGATCAAGAACCGCATCGTTTATCTCGACGGCAAGGCAAACAAGGAGCCTGACAACGTGCAGTATACCTACAAGATGAAGCTCAAGGGCGAGTTCCCTATCGACCTTGCCGATGAGCTGGGAATCACCAACGAAGACCTCCTGATGTATAATCAGGGCGGCGTGATTCCACTCACCAAGAAGGCTTATCTGGCTCTGAAGGCGAACAAGAACCTCGTGGAGAGCATCTCCATCAATACCGATGCAAGATACGGCGACCTCTATCCGCTCAACGCCTATACCGGCTGGACATGCGATAACTACGGTCCTGTATGGATTCCGAAGAAGGGCAAGAGCATCGCTCTGACGCTGAAGAACCTGCCTGTTTACGAGCGTTGCATCAAGGTTTACGAGGGCAACGACCTGAAGGTAGACAGCCAGGGCAACATCTTCATCAACGGCAAGTTGGCGAAGAGCTACACCTTCAAGCTCGACTATTACTGGATGATGGGTGACAACCGCCACAACTCAGCCGACAGCCGCTACTGGGGCTTCGTTCCTGAGGACCACATCGTGGGCAAGCCAATCTTCATCTGGTGGAGCCACAGTCCTGACCATCCAGGCTTCTCAGGTATCCGCTGGAACCGCCTGTTCAACTTCGTAGATAACATCAAGTAACAGAAGTTTTTTGAAATTAAGTAAGCAAAGATAGATTGAAAATCGCAGTTAAATTCCTAATAGCTTTAGGTTTGTCGTTGCTCCTGGTGTGGGCGGTGCGAACCTTTGCCTTCACTGTCTTCACGGTGCCAGCCGGAGGTCTTCCTCCGCAGCTGAAAGCAGGCACTCGGGTGATAGTGAATAGGATTGACTGCGATTTTTTCAATCGCGGCGATGTGGTTGTCTTCACTGATTCCGTGTTTGCTCCGGCTAAGAATCAAGGTCAGAGCCAGGTCAAAGCCAAAGGTCAGAGCCAGGCTCAGCCCAAACCTCTGAAATTCGTCTCAGAGGCTTATTTCATCGGTAGGATAGAGAAGCTTCCGGGCGATACTGTTCTCATCGATACGGTGAAGTATGTCATTCCTACGGTGTGCTGTAAGCGCTGTGGCTGCAAGGATTGCCGCTTCTATCTCCTGAAGACCCCAACCGGGCAGCAGGTGGTGCATAAGCATCAGATGATAGGCAAGGCGTATAAGCTGTTTTAAACATTGAACTTTGAACTTGGAACTTTGAACTTTATGATTAGCAAAACTCCCGAAAACGCTGATAGAAGTAGTGGAAGAAGGCGAGACAAATCATAAAGTTCAAATCTCAAAGTTCAAAGTTCAAAGTAAGTAAAGTTCAAATCTCAAAGTTCAAAGTAAATTGAAAGCCCTTCTTTCCTCCACATATTTCGGTCCCATCCAGTGGTATCAGAAGCTGAACCGCTACGATGAATGCCTGATAGAGCGCCACGAGAGCTTTATCAAGCAAACCTATCGCAACCGTATGATCATCCCGACCACCAACGGTCCTCTCTCGCTCACCATCCCCACCAATCACGACATCTCCCTGTCGATGAAGGACATCCGCATCTCCGACCACGCCAACTGGCGCCACGTCCACTGGAATGCGCTTCTCTCCGCCTATGGCGAGAGCCCTTTCTTCGAGTATTATCAGGACGACATCCGCCCTTTCTACGAGAAGAAATACGAGTTCCTCTTCGATTTCAACATGGAGACTACCGAGAAGATGATAGAGCTCCTCGACATCCGTCCGAAGATTTCAATTACGGAGGAATACGTTTTAAGTGAAGAACGAAGAGTGAAGAGCGAAGAAACAACGTTCGGCGGCCAAGGGGAAAGCCAATTCAACAGCTTTGCTGATCATAAAGTTCAAAGTTCAAATCTTAAAGTTCAAAGTATAGTTGATTTCCGCGATGCTATTCGCCCTAAGAAGCCGCTTCCTGACGCTGAATTCGCTCCCAAGCGCTATTATCAGGTCTACGGGCAGAAGTACGGTTTCCAGCCGAATATGAGCATCCTGGACCTCCTCTTCAATGAAGGAAACGAGGCGATATTCTACCTATAAATAATCAAGGTAGAGTATCGCCTCGCTGTTTTCTTATAATTCAATGAGCCTGGGGCTGTAATTAGAAGTAGTAGGCAAGCTTTGCGCGCAAGCCATTGTGATCGATGCCAAATCTATATTTGCTGTCCCAGCCTGCCGGCTGCTTGTACGCGGAGGAAAAGCCGCCATGACTCACGCCAGCCGACCAGTGCTTGCTGAGCATGTATTCGCATCCTATTTCCGCATAGACGCCAAAGCCATTTGCGGTGTTGAAATCGTCGTCTGTGCAGGCGTAGCCAAGGCTCAGCAGCAGATTCCAGATGAAGCGCTTGTTGGTCTTGTAGGCCATTTTGTAACCCGCACCGACGAAATAGTTCATGATTACATCGTCGACGTCATTGCCGCCGTTTCTAGGGATTTTTACCTTGGTTCTGCTGCCTACGCCATTAATGGAGAAGCCGATATAAATAGGACGGCGTGTGTTCTTCAGTTTCCACAGATGGGCGTATTCCATGGTCACGTCGAAGCCGGTAGGCGTTCTGCCCAGTTTATCGCCGTTGGCCGTAAGAATTTCGTTGCTGAGCCATGAATATCCGCTGCTTACGCTGATGCTGTTGGCTGGCAGATAGCGCTTCTCGTTGTCTGCATCTTCTACCACAACCTTCTTCTCCTGCTCTTGTGCGCAGGCTTTCTGTGAAGGAATTCCACTCAAAAATAGCGCAAATGAAGCGCATGCAGCCAATTTTGCTGCTGATTTTGAATTCATACGTTTTAAAATTTATTGTTAATAATTTGGCAGCAAAGGTATAAAAAAAAAACGGAATTCCATAGAATATGCATGGGAAAAATATAGAAATGTAACGTTAAAAAAGGCTAATCCATAGTTTTCTGCCCCATAACTCATAGTTTTCTGCCTGGGAAGTCATAGATTTGAGCCTTCTCTTGTCCTTATTCTAACGATAAATGATGACTGGCCCTGGTCATCATTTATGCCCCGTTAAAGCCCTCATATAGGCTTGTTTAGGCTTTGTTATGCCCAGATGAAGCCTTCGTCTTCGCATTGTCAATCACCCTCATCTCCCGTTCCCCTTTCTCCCCCTCATCAACCGGGGAAAAGTTAACAGGTTAACAGTTAACACCCCAAAAATGCATACTCCCCCTCCCACACATATATAAAAATAAGTATATATATATTTAATATAATAAGGTACGCAAGGGGGAGGTAGGAAAAAACAGCTGTTAACTGTTAACCCTGTTAACCCCCTCTCTCGTCCTCGTCTTCTTGTCTGTCAGCAGTCTCGTCCTCATTTCTTGTCCCCACACGCCCTGAAAGGGCAGAAGCTCCTAGCCCAGGGCAACGCCCTGGGTTATTATGGGCGCTAGCCTGTCGCCCTGAAAGGGCAAAAGCTTTAAAACTCCTCTTACCCCAGATGCTCTTTTAGGAAATTTAAACAAGTATGCTTGGTGGTTTCATCGAAAAACCGTACTTTTGCGGCTGACTACAAACAACATCAAACATAAAAACGACAATGAAGAAACTGAAATTCCATATAGTAGGTCTTACCCACAACGACGTGAAAGGTCGTGAGGTAGAATACGCCAGGGAGGCAGAGGGCAGAACCATCTGCCTGGTGCCCGATGACGCCAACCCCTTTGATATGCTGGCTGTGAAAGCTTACGACAAGCAGCTTTTCATCGGCTATGTCTCAGCCCTGGAGGGCGAGGACGTAAGAGCCCTCATCATCGCCCGGAAGGGCAGGAACCTGCGCACCCGATGCCTAGGAAGCAACAGCAAGGAGGGAGCCGATGAGAAGTCGGGACTCCAGCTGATAGTGGAGGCGCGGGTAGACGTATCCGAGCAGGAGATAGAGCAGGCGCGCAGGGAAATCTATGATGACAGAATCTATGACGACTGGCACTATTCCGGCCCCATTCTGCCCATCGACAAGCTGACCCGTTTCAGCGATTGCACTATGATGCTGGAAGGCGTCATCAACGACATCATCAGCATTCAGGAGCAACTCTCACGGGATGATGCTGGGGCTTCTCGTGATTCAGATTCCTCTCATGATTCAGATTCCTCACATGATTCAGATTCCTCAGAAGCCGATAAGAATCCCCTTGATGCTGATTCCCGGGCGGCGCTGGAGGAAGAGCTGCGCGACAACCTGGAAGAGGCCAGGGAGCGGCTCAGCAGCTTCATGGAAATACAGCGAAGCGATTATTCGCGCGAGATGACGCAGACGAGAAACCGCAT
>CAKPWR010000030.1 GCA_934196725.1 uncultured Prevotella sp. | reverse complement strand
TTAAAGAGCAAGACAAAAGTTTACAAGTAGGCGTTTTTTGCGAAAAAGGGTGCGTCATGGACTTATGACACACCCTCTTTTTGTTTTGGAAATGCTTATTTTTACTTGGATTTTTACTTAAATGCTTTAACAAGAAAGTCGCTGACAAGATGCGCCACTTGTTCTTCCTGACTGCCGAAACCATGGTCGGCATCCTTCATCATGTGCCATTCACTCTGTTTGTTGAGATAATGGAAACGTTGGCCATAAGTGTATGGGACAATTCGGTCAGCATCACCATGTAGTATACATTCTGGACCTTGATAGTTCTTGGCAGTTTCGTATATTGGCAAGTTTACCGCCGTTCGGATGTAGTCGCATCCTAAAGCCATGCCGTTTCCCATTTCTATCTTTGCCGGAGGATTCTTAGGGTCATATATTTTTCCAAAAGTGTTGCCTCTTAATGCATCGTCACGCAGAACGGCTGCAGGAGCGAGAAGAGCTACAGCTGAAATCGGCTTGATGTCAGGTTCCGGTTTGGCTGCAAGTTGTCCGCTGGTCATGGCTGTCACTACGCCTCCCTGCGAATGCCCGCCCATTGCTATTCCTGTCACCCAAGGCAGTGAGGACGCATAGCGCAAGATAGCCTTGGCGTCTTCTATTTCGTTAGGTACCGTCATGTCTTCAAATCTTCCTTCGCTCTTGCCGTGTCCGTTAAAGTCGAAACGGAGTACGGCAATGCCTTTTTTATTGACACTGTCCACGATACAGTCAAAAAGTTTGCCTTCCTTGTTACCGCCAAATCCATGACATAGAATGAGGAGTGGACATTTTGTGGAGGCATCTGGAGTCTGAATTTTTACGTCAAGCTTTCCGTGATCGCCTTGTACGGTGATAAGTTCGGTTTTTGCATTCGCACTAAGAGCAAACATTGTGCAGATGGCAAGAATAATCTTTTTCATTTCTATTTTTTTTATTCCGCAACACTTAATTTAATGTTTTTATAAGCACCAGGGCAGCAAAAGTTGCTCAGGATTTAGCCATTTCAGAAATTTCACTTATCTTTGTGTTGCCTTTAAAAACAAATAAAACTCTGAATGACATGGCAAAAGTACAAATAAATCTGAGAAACTCACTCCTTTTGGAGGATTTTTTTCGATTATGGAGCTATTTTATGCTCTTTAGCTCAAAACCATACACGGCCACAATGCCGGTTACACTCTCTTGGGCCGTATGTTTGCCATGGGTCAGATTCAGGGTGTCATCGCCACAGTTGATGATGAACTCGGCATCGAGTATAAGCAGCCGGGATTTTATGATTAGTTATTAGTGATTAATTCTGATGAAATATAAAAAAGGCTAGCATGCACAAACGTACGCTAGCCTTTTTTATCTTATTATGAATTCTGAGTTTGTGAAAGTTGGATGATTTATTGTTTTCCTTTCAAAACCTCAGATGGCGAGATGCCGTATTCCTTCTTGAAGCATTTGCGGAAGTAGCCGATATTGTTGAATCCCGTAAGCATAGCCACTTCTGTGACATTCGATTCTCCCTCCTGTAGAAGTACCATGCTTCGCTGCAGTTTCATCTTCCGGATATACTCATTGGCGCTCACGCCCGTCAGAGCCTTTACCTTGCGATAGAAAGAAGAATGACTCATAGCCATCTTGTCCGTCATGAAGGCGATGTCGATGTCCACCGTTGTCATATTCTCCTCAATCAGGCGGTTCAGCTTCTCCATGAACTTCTTGTCCAACGGACTCAGCTCAGGGATAGATGCCGCCAATTCAGCCTCTTCCAGACTCTGCTGTCCGCTTGCTTCTCCGGCACTGGAAGTCAAAGTGCTCATTCCTGCTGCTGAAGGCATGTTGTGCTGGATGATGTATTCTGCCAGGCGTCGTCTGCCTGAAAGGATATTGCGGATGCGGCTCTGCAGGAGTTTGGCACTGAACGGCTTCATCAGATAAGAATCAGCACCGCTGTCGTAACCCTCTTCCTGGTCCAGTGGACTGGTCTTTGCCGTGAGCAGGATGACAGGGATATGCGAAGTACGGATATCGTTCTTCAATATCTTCATCATCTCGATACCGTCCATTTCCGGCATCATGATGTCGCTCACGATGAGTGCAGGCATCTCCTGGAAGGCTTGGTCGCGTCCCTCCTTGCCGTTTCTCGCCTGGATGATGCGATAGTCTTCGCAGAGCGATTCGTCGATATACTGTCGGATGTCGTCGTTGTCTTCTACCACCAGGATGAGCGGACGTGCATCTTCCTGCTCCTCTTCCGGTTCGCTGATTTCTTCTTGTGCCAGCAATTCCTGCTTTTCTTCCTCTACAGGAGCATCTTCCTTGTGCAGCGCATTAGGATAGGTATTCTCTGCATCGAGCACGAATCTGAATTCCGTACCCATTCCTTCTTCGCTCTCCACGTTCAGTTCTGCCTCATGCAGTTTGGCGAGTGATTTCACAAGGGCAAGTCCGATGCCTGTTCCCGAAGCCTGATGCAAGCCCTTTGCCTGGTAATAACGCTCGTAGATATGTGGCAGAGCCTTCTTACTGATGCCGTAACCCGTATCCTTTACCGAGATGACCACCTTGTCGTCTTCCACGCTCAATGTGAGGCAGATGCTTCCCTTAGGGGTATATTTGATGGCATTGGAAATCAGATTGTTGAGCACGGTGCTGATAACCTCGCTGTCAAAGTAGATGTCCACAGGCTGCTCTGGTACTGATACGTTGAATGCCACGTTCGGATTGCGGTTCAGATCCTTGAACCGGTTGCCTATTTCCTGCACGAAGGTCTTCAGGTCAGCGTGTGCCACGGTGAGGCGTCGGTTCTGCGTCTCCGTCTTGCGGAATTCCAGTATCTCGTTGATGAGATTCAGCAGTCGTTCCGAGCTGGCGTGAATGCTCTTCACCTTCTTGCTCAATACTTCCGGCAGGCGGACGTCTGCTATTAGGTCTTCCAGCGGACCCATGATGAGTGTGAGCGGCGTTCTGAGTTCATGCGTGATATTGGTAAAGAAGCGCAGTCGCTCCTCGTTGAGTTCCTGTTTCTGCTGCGCCTCCCATCTGGTCTTTTCGAGCGAAGCACGCAGTTTCAGCTGGTTGGTATAGGAGCGGAAGATGTAGTAGATGATGCCACCCACGATGAGAGAATAGATGAGTTTCGCCCACCATGTAAGCCACAATGGTGGTTCCACAATCACCTTCATTTCGGCTTCCTTGGCGTTCTGCCATTCCTGGCTCTTGAGTTTGGCGCGCACCTTGAAGGTATATTCGCCTGGACTCAGATTCCGGAATGTAACCTCGTTGTCACCTTCGGTCTCATACCATTTGTCGTCCAGTCCCTTCATCAGATAAGAGTATTCCACGTTGCCTTCCTGGGCATAGTTGTCGCTGGTGAAGGTTATCTTGAAGGTATTCTCATCGTGTCTTAGATGTGCTACTCCGTTCTCGTCGAGAGGAACGATGATTCGCTGCTGTTTCTCGGTGGTACTCACAATCTGTTCGCAGTCGATGATCTGTACCACCGGCATGTCCTTCTGGTCGGTAAGCAGTTGTGGATTGAAGGAGCAGATACCGCCCGGTGAACCGAAATATACGATGCCCGAAGCTGATATGACGGCAGCTCCTACACAGAAGTTGCCAGTAGGGATACCGCTCTGATAATCGTAGTTGTAGAACTTCTTCTTCTGTCGGTCGAAGCAGGCGATGCCCGAGAACATGCTTACCCAGATATTGCCCTGTCTGTCCTGTACCAGGCTGCGGATATGATTGTCGCTGATGCCCTGTTCCTCGCCATACGTCTTGAAGTTGTTTGGGTTTTGTGCATTCGGGAAGTATACCAGCCCGCTGTGTGTTGCCGCCCAGATGCCGCCGTCTTCATCCTTGATGAGCTGGTTGACGGAATTGGATGGGAAAGGTGGCTTGTCGCCTAGATGAGCCATGAGTTTCTTGTTTTTGTCAAAGACGAAGATACCTCTAGCCAGAGTTCCTATCCACATCTGTCCGTAATCATCCTCGATGATGGAGAAAGGAATGGATGAATTTCCGATTACTCCATTGATAGCATCCTCCTTGGATTCCACATTATTATATATACTATATACGCCATCTTCTGTTCCAGCCCAAACCTTTCCGCTTTTGTCAACGTATAGGGCGTTTACGTCCAGATCTTTGGTACTGTTGAATCTGGTGAAGATTCCGGTGTTTGGGTTCAGCATCAGTACGCCGTTGTCTGCGGTTCCCAGCCAGATGTTGCCATGCTGGTCTTCTCTGAAGAGATAGACCGATGAGGATGAATTGGAGATATACTGCGAGAAGTCCCACTGGCGCACGATGGCACCCTGTCGGTACATGGAAATCTTGTTGTCCTGACCTATCCACAGATTGTCCTTGCTGTCATTGAAGATGGCTGATACGCCTTCGATAGGTTCGCCCATGAAGCTGAGGGTCATGAAGCTGGTGGTAGAACTAGGAATGAAGTCTACGCCCGTGCTGTAGTTTGCCACCCACACGTTGCCGTAGGCATCGATAGCTACTCTTCGGGTGTTGTTGCTCGAAAGGGTGTAGTTCTCCTTGGTGAGTTGGGTGAAAGCCACCTCGCCTGCATTCGGATTGCTGTATTTGTTGAGGTCCAACTTGCTGATACCTCCGATATCGGATGAAATCCAGAGTATATTGTCCGGACTCTCGATGATCTGCATGATGTTGTCACCCGCCAGGGTATTTGGATTTCCTTTTTCGTGCTTGAATCGGTGGAAGGTGCCTTTCAATGGGTCGAAGAGAGCCAATCCTTTATTTGTGCCTATCCAGATGTTCTGCAGATGGTCGATACATACCGAGCGCACGTTGTCGCCCGGCAGACTGGTTGGGTCTTCGGGATTGTTCTTGAAGTAGCGGCTGCGCTTGGTATGGGTGTTGTAGATAATCAGTCCCTCCATGCGCAGTCCGATATAGAGATTCCCCTTGCCGTCATCGGTGATGCTGCGCACTCCGTTGGCTATCTGCCGAATCTCCTTGGCATCGATGAATTCGTGCTCTTTGGTCAGGGGGTTGTAATGGTGTACGCCCCCGTTATAGTCTGCGAGCCAGATGGTGGAATCTGCCGCCATGCAGATGTCGGCGATGCTCCATACCGTCTTGCCGTCTACTTCGAAATGCGAGAAGGTCTGGGTCTTGCAGTCAAAGATGTCTGCTCTTCCGTCCTTGGAGTGCACCCATACGGTGTTGCTCTGCGGATGATAGAAGAGTCCTACGTGTTCATTGTTGGTAATAGCAGAGTTGCTAGGATAGAACACGGTACATTTGTTGCCGGCGATACGGTTGAGTCCCCATTCCGTGGCAACCCATACGAATCCCTGTCCGTCGATAACCATGTCATCGACGAATCCGTTGGATAGTCCCTCCCTGATACCAAAGTTCCTGGTCTGTGCTGAGGTTGTAATCATAGCAGCAAGTGTCAGGAGGAGTGTGAGCAATACCTTTTTCATGTTCATTTTCTCTTTAGCGTTGTTTAAAAATTTGTCTGTACCTTATTATATTAGGTCTTTAAAACATCGCAAAGTTACTAAAAATCAGCGAAACATGCAAAAAATGCATGAACGATTTTTTCAAATAGACCGGTTTGTACCTTTCGCTGCCGAATCTGTACCCGTTAAAAACAGTTTGACGAAAATTTTCCCCCATCTTGACGAAAAAATGCTTGGTAGTTTGCGGAAACCTTTATACTTTTGCAGCGGTCGAATGAAGAAGTCGGCCGAACTAACAAAAGAAATGATAGAATAAACAATATTAATAAAACCTAGAAGTTATGAATGTAATAACCAGTAAGGTAGACAAGAAGATACTTGCAGCTTCATTGCTCAGTATCGGTCTGGCAAGCTTCCCATCACAGGGAATCTTGGCGAGTGAGACTCTGATGAACGGAGTCCAGGTTCAACAGCAGAATACCATTAAGGTTTCGGGTGTAGTATCAGACGCTGAAGGTCCTATCATCGGTGCCAGCATCGTTGAGAAGGGCGTGAAGAATAATGGTACAATCACCGATTTGGATGGTAAGTTCCAGTTGTCAGTAAAGCCGGGGGCTACCCTCGTTATCTCTTATATGGGATATAAGAAGGTAGAAGTGAAGGCTGCGGTAGGTAAGCAGATGAACGTTACCATGCAGCAGGACAGCGAGCTCCTCAATGAGGTGGTCGTTGTAGGTTTCGGTACCCAGAAGAAAGTGAATCTGACTGGTGCTGTGGATGTCATCGACAGCAAGCAGATGGCAGAACGCCCGGTTTCTAATGCCGTTCAGGCATTGCAGGGTGCTGCTCCAGGTCTTCAAATCACACAATCAAGCGGTAGTATAGACTCACGTCCTTCTATTAATGTACGTGGTGGTACGACCATTGGTCAGGGATCATCTGGTGATCCATTGGTATTGATCGATGGTATGGAGGGCGACCTCAACTCCATCAACCCTCAGGATATCGAGAGTGTATCCGTATTGAAGGATGCTGCGGCAAGTTCCATCTATGGTTCCCGTGCGCCTTTCGGTGTTATCCTCGTTACCACTAAGAAGGGTAAGGAAGGCAAGGCTACCATCAACTACAACAACAGTTTCCGAATCGGTACTCCTAACATCAAGAACCACTTGATGAACTCCGTAGATTTTGCTTCATGGATGAATGATGCCATGACCAATGCAGGTAGAGGCGCTTATTTCGATACCAAGGAAGATGGTACTGGACGTTTCGACCAGATTGTTGCCTTCCACAATGCTACCTATGTAAGTCCGGGTGTGCGCCAGAAGGAGGATGGTACTTATATTTATGAGGTACGTGGATATAACAATGATACAGACAAGACCTGGTGGGGTGGTTATTCCAACGGTATCGCTGATACTGACTGGTACGACATCCTCTACAAGAACAATAACTTCTCACAGCAGCACAACCTGAGTGCCAGCGGTGGTACAGAGAAATTCAAGTACTATCTCTCTGGTAGCTATTTCGACCAGAACGGTCTGCTCAAGGTGGCTGATGACAATATGCAGCGCTATACAGGTACAGCCAAGATTGAATCGCAGTTGACCAACTGGTTGAAGCTGCACTACACCATGCGCTTTACCCGTGAGGAGACTCAGCAGCCACAGAAGGGTGGCTGGTACGAGAGCGTAGCCCTGCGTGGATGGCCGGTATTGCCAGCATACGACTGGAACGGCAATCATTTCTACAGTGATACATCCTGTATGTGGGCTTGGGCTGACGGTGGTGAGAACCACAACCAGAGCGACAAGATCTACCACCAGTTGGGCTTCGAGATTGAGCCAATCAAGAATTGGAAGACCAGTGCCGATTTCAACTATCGCATCCAGAACTCACGCGGTCACAACTGGACTTTGCCTCTGCTGGCATACGGCAAGGATGGTGCACCTTATTATAAGGATGCCAATACCAGCGTAGCAGAGAGCAACTATCGTGAGAACTATCTCAACTTCAGTGCCCGTACCGAGTACGATCTCACCCTGGCAAAGGCTCATCACTTCCATGTAATGGGTGGTATGCAGATTGAAAATCTGAAGCAGGATTATTTAAGCGCATCACGTGTAGGTATGATGGATCTCACCAAGCCTGAAATCAACCTGACCAATGGTTTGAAGGATGGTGTGGCAACTACTCCTGGTGTATCCGGTTACCGCAACGAATGGGCTGTGATTGGTTTCTTCGGCAGATTGAACTATGATTACAAGAGCCGTTATCTCTTTGAGGCCAACCTCCGTTCGGATGGTTCTTCACGTTATCGCAAGGGCAACCGCTGGAAGACATTCCCTTCTTTCTCTGTGGGTTGGAATGTAGCTGAAGAGAAGTTCATGGAGTCTTCCCGCAACTGGCTTGACATGTTGAAACTGAGATTCTCTTACGGTTCGCTGGGTAACCAGAACGTAACAGACTGGTATCAGACTTACCTCACTATCTCGCCAAGTGCACAGGGTGGTCCTTGGTTGCAGAATGGCAACAAGGTGGCTACCGTAGGTTCTCCGGGCATCGTATCTGAGGCTCTGACCTGGGAGCGTGTAGAGACCTATAACATCGGTGTTGACTGGGCGATGCTTCACAACCGTCTGACCGGTTCGTTCAACTGGTACACCCGTAGCACCCACGATATGGTGGGCAACGGTAAGACCCTGCCAGCCATCCTGGGAACCAGCGTGCCAAAGACCAATAATACCGACCTCCAGGCACGTGGATGGGAGTTGACTTTGGGTTGGAATGACCGTCTTGCCAATGGTTTGAGCTATGGTGCCAAGTTCTCTCTCTACGATTCACGTACCAAGATTACCAAGTACAAGGATAATCCAACCAACTCAATCGGTGGTTATATGGAAGGAAGATACACCGGAGAAATCTGGGGCTTCGAGACCAAGGGTATCGCCAAGACCGACAAGGAGATGCAGGATCATCTGGCTTCACTGCCTAACGGCGGACAGGATGCCATCGGCAGCGCATGGACAGCAGGTGATATGATGTACAAGGATATCAACGGCGATGGAAAGGTTTCCTGGGGTAACAGTACATTGGCTGATCCAGGCGACCGCAAGGTAATCGGTAACACCACTCCTCGCTATCAGTTTGGTCTCGATATGAATGCATCCTGGAAGGGATTCGACTTCCGTATGTTCTTCCAGGGCGTGATGAAGCGCGATTACTGGCAGGGTAGTGCCTTTATGTTCGGTTGGAATGGTGACCAGTGGAACTGTGCCGGCTTGACTCAGGTGAAGGATTACTTCCGTGATGAGAACACCTGGTCTGTGAAGCAGGGAACCATGGATGTGAACCTGGATGCCTATTTACCACGTCCGGTTAATAATGGCAAGAACATCCAGTGCCAGACCAAGTATCTGCAGGATGCATCCTACATCCGCCTGAAGAATATCACCCTGGGATATACCATCCCTACCGTGATTACTAACAAGTGGGGCATCAGCAATCTTCGCGTCTATTTCTCTGGCGAGAATCTCTGGACAGGTACCAGCCTCAATAAGCAGTTTGATCCTGAGACCCTCTCAACCAGCAGCGGTGCGGCTTATCCATTGTCAAGAACCTATTCATTCGGTTTAAGTGTAACATTCTAAACTTTCAGACAATTATGAAAATGAATCATATATCAAAGGCTTTGATGGTGCTTGCTATGGGCGGCGCCATGGTTTCCTGCAACGATCTGCTCGATCAGGAACCTCAATCAAGCATCACACCTGAGTCTTATTACAAGGCAGAAGACCAGATTCAGGCTTGTGCCAACAGCTTCTATGGCAATCTGCCATCTCACGGCTATGGCTACGGACTCTATAGCAGTGATACCAATACCGACAACCAGGCTGGTACGGGTTCAGACGGCAAGTATCTCGACGGACAGTGGAAGGTGGGACTGACCAACGGAAACTGGGGATTCGGCACCATCCGCGATATCAACTTCAAGTTGAATACCTGTCTTGCCAACTACAAGGCTGGCAAGATTACGGGTAACGGCAAGAACATCCGCCAGTATCTGGGCGAGCTTTACTTCTTCCGTGCCTGGGAGTATTTCGGTAAGTTGAAGACCTGGGGCGATTTCCCTATCGTAACCGAGGTGCTGCCTGATAACGAGGAGCGACTGGTGGCAGAGTGCAAGCGCCAGCCTCGCAACGAGGTGGCCCGCTTCATCATCGCCAATCTGGACAGTGCCATGACTTATATGTCGGATAACTTCGAAAAGCGTCATACCCGTCTGTCTAAGGATGTATGTCAGTTGGTGAAGTCACGCGTAGCCCTTTATGAGGGTACCTTCCTCAACTACTTCAAGGGTACTCCATTCGTTCCTTGCGATGCCAACTGGCCAGGTAAGCAGAAGGATTACAGCAAGGACTATCAGTATCCTTCAGGCAGCATCGACAATGAAATTCAGTATTTCCTGAAGACGGCTGCCGCATCTGCCGAGATAGTTGCTGATAAGTATAAGAACGATCTCACCCAGAACAATGGCGTGGTGCCTCAGAAGGAAGGCGATACCAACCCATACTTCGAGATGTTTGGTACCACAGATATGTCTGGTTACAAGGAAGTGCTGCTTTGGCGCGAGTACAACGCCGGTTTGGGTCATACCAATATCATCGAGGATGCCGTAGAGCGCAACAACTATGGTACAGGTGTAACCCGCAGTATGGTAGAGAGCTTCCTTATGAAGGACGGTAAGCCAATCTATGCGCAGCACGATGGCTTTGCATACGATGACAATACCGTATCAAAGGTTGCTGAGAACCGCGATCCTCGTCTGTATGTCTTCCTCAAGACACCAGGCCAGATCAACTGCTACAAGAATATGAGTTATTCTCAGGGCGACCGCTACATCGAGAAGGAGAACGAATATCCAGATATCACCAATGGTGATGGACAGAACTTCCTGTATGTGACCGGTTACTGTCTGCGCAAGGGTGGTACCTTCGACCGCAAGCAGTGTGAGAAGAACAAGTCGGCGAATGCAGCCTGCAGTTTCCGTGCCCGTGAGGCGTTGCTCAACTACATGGAGGCAGAGTACATGCTCACCCACAGCTTGAGCGGCAAGGTATTGGAGTATTGGAAGATTATCCGTGAGAAGGCAGGCTTCGAGGGTGATGCCATCGATCCGATGACTACCATCAATGCTACCGATATGAGCAAGGAGACCCTGGATTGGGGTGCATACAGTGCCGGCAAGTTGCTCGATGATCCTGTACTCTTCAATATCCGTCGTGAGCGTCGTGATGAGTTGATGGGAGAGGCATTACGCTGGATGGATTTGCAGCGCTGGAGATCACTCGACCAGATGATGACTACCCGTTATCACGTAGAGGGAATGAAGCTCTGGAATTCAGAGATGACTGCACATTACGATTTCAAGGAGGCAGATTACAATGGTGATGCCAAGGCTAAGGTCTCTGCTCCAGGATTGAGCGATTATCTCCGAATCTACGAGAAGAACATGACCGCCAACAATCTCTATAGAGATGGTTATACCTGGCACATGGCTCACTATCTGCAGCCAATGCCTATCAAGGAGATGATGCTTACTGCTCCTGACTATACCACCGTGAGCGAGTCTTCTCTCTACCAGAATCCATACTGGCCTACAGAGACTGACAAGCCAGCAGAGAAGTAAAATGGCTATTTTACACAGATTTTGTATATAGGAGTCCCCCGCATCGAGAAAAGAAAACTTGAATGCGGGGGATCTTGTCTTGAATAGGAATGTATGTTTATTGTTCGTCCAATGATACAAATCATTCAAATGTAGCTGATTTGACGAATTTTGCTGTTTTTTTGACGAATTTTAGGTGTTCTCTTCCAATTATTCGTATTAATTTTGCAGCAGAAAACCAAAAATATAGTCGGTTATAGTAACAGAAAACATAAATTATTAAGAATATCATATATGACATATAAGCATATTATAACGCTGAGTTTGGCGCTGCTGATGGGTCTTGCTTCAAATGCTTTCGAGGTGAAGAGCGGGCAGCCGGTGGTGGTTTCTGCTGATACTGCCCGGATGGAACCCGTGGCTAAGACTGCTTTGAAGATGCTGGAGGGCGATATCCGAAAAGTGCTGGGCTCGGAAATGAAACTTGTAGATACTTCTGTTAATAGTGCCATCATCCTGCAGAAGGATGCCGCTGCATTCGCCTATAAGAAGGAAGCTTTCCAGCTGAAGTCTGCCAACGGTTGCCTATATATAAAAGGTAGCGATGATCATGGATTGGCTTACGGCATCCTTGAGGTGTCTCGCCTCTTGGGCGTTTCACCGTGGGAATGGTGGGCGGATGCCGAGCCTAGGCAGCTCAAGGCATTCTCCCTCAAGGATGGTTATCATAACGAGCAGGCGCCATCGGTGGAGTATCGAGGCATCTTCGTCAATGATGAGGATTGGGGACTGATGCCATGGTCGGGTAAGACTTATGAGCCATCGGATATAAAAGGACATATTGGTCCGAAGACCAATGCCCGCATCTTCGAACTCCTGCTCCGTCTTCGTGCCAACACCTACTGGCCGGCGATGCACGAATGTACCCGTCCTTTCTTCCTGACAGAAGGCAACAGAGAGGTGGCGCTGCAGTATGGCATCTATATCGGAGGTTCCCATTGTGAGCCGATGGCTTCGAGCACGGCTGGCGAATGGAAGATGAGAGGTAAGGGAGAATATGATTTCCTGAACAATAGGGAGAATGTGCTCCAGTTTTGGGAAGACCGTGTAAAGGAGGTGGCTCAGCAGCCTATCCTCTATACCATCGGAATGCGTGGTGTTCATGATGGAGCCATGCAGGGAGCCAAGACCGTGGAGGAACAGAAAACCGTATTAGATAGCGTCCTTGTGGCGCAGAGAGAGTTGTTGGCAAAGCATGTCAGCAAGGACTTGACGCAGGTGCCGCAGCTGTTTATTCCTTACAAGGAGATACAGGCGGTGTATGATGCAGGTTTGCATGTGCCGGATGATGTCTGTCTGGTATGGTGCGATGACAACTATGGCATGGTGCGCCATTTCCCTACAGCTGCTGAGCGTGCCCGCAAGGGTGGCAACGGCATCTACTATCACGTGAGCTATTGGGGCCGTCCTCATGATTATCTGTGGCTCGGCACCTTCTCGCCAGCCTTGCTCTATCAGCAGATGTCTGAAGCCTGGCACAAGGGCATTCAGAAGTTCTGGATTCTCAATGTGGGCGACATCAAGCCTGCTGAATATCAGATAGAGCTATTCCTGGATATGGCGTGGAATATGAACCGCATCTATCCGGGCGACAACCCTGAGAAGGAACTGCAGCCGAATAATGAATGGCTGGCAGAGCACGAGAGGAACTTCTGGACGCGTGAATTCGGTAAGAAGCTGGCTGCCGGGATGTTGCCGGTGATGCAGGAGAGCTATCGGTTGGCATATATCCGCAAGCCGGAGTTCATGGCGAATACAAGAACAGAGGAAAGAAACCCGAAATATAAGGTAATCAGCGACCTGCCATGGAGCGAAGCCTATATCCAGAAAAGATTGGCAGACTACAAGTCGATTTCTGACAAGGCTGAGAAGATGGAGGGAATGCTCGATAAGGCGATAGCCAAGGGCGAATTGCCTAAGGAGCGCAAGGATGAGTTCTATCAGCTATTCAAATATCCCGTGCAGGCTGCTGCCCAGATGAACAATAAACTGCTCTATGGGCAGCTGGCTCGCCACGGAAAGGAGATTTCAGGTTCTTCCCATGATATTGCAGCCGAATATTGGAAGAAGAGCGATGCGGCATACGACAGCATCGTCAGCCTCACCAAGATCTACAACGAGGGTTATTACAACCAGGGCAAGTGGAACCGCATGATGGATTTCCAGCCACGCAGGCAGCCGGTATTCAACCGTGTGCCTCATACCATGGCAACCCAGCCATTGGCAAAGGACCCTGAATATATTGCATGTTTGAGCGCCAAGGATTGCATTTCTGCCAGTCCTCTTGCCTTGTGGCAGGGATTGGGTTATGAAGGTAAGGCGATTAGTATAGTCCGAAATCAAGAGATAGGTTTTGTTTTCGACGGTAAGAAGGTGAAGGGTGAATCGGTTACCATCCAGGTTCGGTGGGTGCCGACTCATCCTATGGATAACAAACTTCGTTTCTCCCTGTCGCTGGACGGTGGAAATCCGGTAGAAGGGGAAGTTCAGACCAGTGGCAGAAGTGAGCAGTGGAAGGTGAACACCCTGCAGTGTCAGGCGCGCGTATCCTTCACATTGCCAGTAGCCCGGATGAAGAAGCATCGCATTCTCATCAAGGCATTGGACGAAGGCTTGGTTCTGGACCAGGTTTATGTGTATTGATTTCTATTTTAAAAGTTTAGAATTATAAGTTTAGGTTTAGTTGTTTTAGGTTTTAGATTAAGATTAGTTGATTTAGGTTTTTAGTTTTTTTAGGTTTATAGGTTAGTATTTTAGAAATCCATGGCCCGCTGCTGAAGCTCGCCATGTTTTTTTTTCTTTAGGAGGGATACGAAGAAACTTTGCACGATATGGAGCGTTTCTTGGTGAAATAATGTCTGCCGGATGAGGAAGAAAGTACTACCTTTGCAGCCGAAAATGAAATAATAACTAATAATTTTAAATGATGAAAATGAATAAGTTTGCTTCTAAGGCACTGGTTGTGCTGACTGCTTCTGCCATGACTATCCCTGCGCTCTCAGCCGACAAGAACGACAAGGTAACGCTGTTGGAAACTCCTGTGAAGGTTTCTGAAATCTCGGGCATCGACGGATTCATCGGCGACCGGATGAAACTGAACCGTGACGTGTATCTCAAGAATTTCCCTATTGATAAATATGTGGATTTCGTGGTGAACAGACAGCATACGGGATGGATATGGACCCAGGCTGAACAGCATGGAAAGTGGATAGAGAGTGCCTATCTCTCTGCCATCCAGAGCAAGGATAAGGCGCTCTATCAGAAGGCGCAGAAGGAACTCTACCGCATCATCGCATCGCAGGAACCTAACGGATATCTCGGTGCCACTGCCAAGAGCTACCGTTCGGCAAAGCGTCCTATACGCGGTATGGATCCATACGAGCTCTACTTCGTGTTCCATGCCTTCGAAACCGTATATGAAGAGACTGGCGACAAGAAGGCATTGAAGTCGGTAGAGCGATTGGCAGATTACTTCCTCGCCAACTTCGGTCCGGGCAAGAACGAATTCTGGCCATCCAATCTGCGTGCACCGGAAAACAAGCATAAGATTCTCGCAGGAACAAGCGACTTCGCTGGCCATAGCGTACACTATGCCTGGGAGGGAACATTGCTCTGCGACCCCGTTGCCCGATTATATGAGATTACTGGAAAGAAGAAATACCTCGACTGGTCTAAATGGGTAGTTGCCAATATAGACAAGTGGGGTGGATGGGACGCCTTCTCACGCCTCGACTCTGTAGCCGACGGCAAGATTGGCGTTGACAAATTGCAACCTTACGTTCATTCTCACACCTTCCACATGAACTTCATGGGCTTTCTCCGCCTGTACCGCATCACGGGCGACAAGAGTTTGCTCAGGAAGGTGGAAGGTGCATGGAATGACATCGCCAAGCGACAGATGTATATCACCGGTGGCGTGAGCGTGGCAGAGCATTATGAGCATGATTTCGTGAAGCCGCTGAGCGGAAACATCGTAGAATCCTGTGCCACCATGTCATGGATGCAGCTTTCCCAGATGCTGCTCCAACTGACGGGCGATACTAAGTATGCCGATGCCATGGAGCGACTGATGATCAACCACGTCTTCGCTGCCCAGGATGCCCTGGAGGGAACCTGCCGCTATCATACAGCACCTAATGGCGACAAGCCGAACGGCTATTTCCATGGTCCCGACTGCTGTACCGCCAGCGGCCACCGCATCATCTCGCTGCTGCCAACTTTCTTCTATGCCGAGGAGGGCAAGGAGTTCTATGTAAACCAGTATGTGGATGCCAACTACGACGGCAAGAACTTCCAGTTTTCCGTCACCGGCAATTATCCTGCTGGCGAAACCATCACGCTCACCATCAACAAGGGAGCCAGCAAGGAGCTGAACCTGCGCATTCCTTCATGGTGCAGCAATCCTGCCATCAGTCTCAACGGCAAGGCATTGGAGGGCGTGAAGGCAGGCAGCTACTATAAGCTGAACCGTGCATGGCAGAAGGGCGACAAGCTCACCATCCACTTCCCTATGGAAGAGCGATGGGTGAAGCGCGAGAATCATGCCGATTACGAGAAGCATTATCTGGCTGGTGGTGAGATCATGTATAACCAGAAGCCAACCAACCGCATTCCTTATGCTTATCTCCGTGGTCCGGTAGTATATTGCGTGGACATGGTATGGAATCCGCAGTTGCACAATGATGATTGTAATATTGAGAAAGATTTGAGAGTAGACGTAGGTCAGAAGCCTGTGGCTATCGATAAGGTAGATCCATCGATGATGACCGGTTGCTTCAAGGCGAAGGGAACCTACAAGGGTTCTTCCGTAGACCTCATCCTCACCCCGTTTGCCAATATCGGCCAGTGGTGGAGAAACGGTGAGCAGAAGCCTCAGAAGTGGAGCGATGCCTTTACCTACGGCATCTGGGTTTATCCTAAGAAGTAGAAGTATTTTTGTACTTCTGAGAAAAAAAAGGTAAAGAAATAAGCGTTATTGGCTGAATCCTATACGATTTCCAGCCAATAACGCTTTTTATTTCTCTGTATCGGGTAATTTTTGCGGGAATTATTCCTTTGTATCAGGTTTCACCTCCTCCACATATTTCACCAGCGAATCCTTGCCGTTCAGCAGATAGTAGGCTACTCTTACCACGTGGTTGATGTCGGCATTGCCCTTCACCTTGATATGGAGGGTCTTGCTATATATAAAGGTGTCGCGGCGTGAAGGGTAGGATACCAGCTGGATGATATCCTTGGTAGATCCGCTACCAATATAATATATGTCGGTACTGTCCACGATGGCAGCCTGCTCAGCTGTCTTCTTCGCCATCTTTTTGGCGTGGGCAGACGATGTATCTTCCGGATAGAACTCGCTGGCAGCTACGGTATCACCATCCTGCTGTTCGGGTGCAAAGCGGCAGCTGGTGCCGGTTGCTGTGATCAGGGTTGTGGCAGCCACGGCAGCCACGAAGTATAATATCTTCTTCATATTTTCTGTTTTCCTTTCTGTTTTTATTCCTTTACCGTTTTTAATTTGCAAGAATCAATTTCTCCTGCAAAAATCATTTCGCCTGCAAAAATACTAAAAATCCTCTTAATATCCAATTTCTTTTTCGTCAAAAGGTTTTTTGATGTATAATTATCGTTCTTTTCATGCTATAAATCGTTCGAAACGGGCAAAAGTAACGAAAAGTGCCATTTTTTGAACGATTTTCGCTCTTATAATATGAAAAATCATCCTATCTTTGCACCAGAAAAAAGATAAAGTTTAATTTATAGCATAAGTCAAAAGTAGGTATGCAGGTTTTACTTTAGGTGATGAGATTCAATTTCAGAATGATTGCATTTAGGTTTACGATTATAGATATTTAGGTTTAGTTGTTTTAGGTTTTATAGGTTAAGTTTAGTTAGTTTTTAAGTTTAGGTTAGTTAGGTTTTTAGGTTTATAGGTTTAGTTTTTTAGGTTTATAGAATTGTATTCTAGAAGTCCACGGCCCGCTGCTGAAGCTCGCTGTGGATTTTTTTTGTGGATACAAAAAAGCATACTTTAAGATATTTACTAGTTCTCATTGTCATGATGATAAAAATTTTAAAGGGTTATTTTTTTAGTGATTATTTTTTCTGCTGCAAAGGTACAGCTTTTCCTTGACATCGCCAAAAATCGGCAGGCGATAAGCCCCGCTTTTGTAGCACCCCTCTTCCGCTATTTGGTTAATAAATACAACTCATAGTTTAGGAGCAGGGAAAACATAGAGTAATCTTCGTTAACTCATAGTTTTCTCTATTCCTCAACTTCACCTCCCGACGACTCAGTGACTCAGAAACTCAGTTACTCAGTTTATTTCGCGACCCCTACTATCTCCCTTTTATAGAGATATATTATATATTTATACTAAATATAAATATATAATATAAATAAAATAGTTATAAATCGTAAGTAATATAATATATATACATAATAGGGGGTAGAGAAATAAACTGAGTAACTGAGTTTCTGAGTCACTGAGTCATCGGAGGCATCGAGGGCATGGAGTCACTGAGTCGTGGGGTGGTGTGTGTTTTTCAATCTTTCTTTAAGACTTTAAGAAGAGTGGGGAAAATAGGTGTTGGCTTTAGTTTTTTTTATCAATTATAGGGTAAATAGGGCGGATTTTGATGAAAAAAGAAGTTTTTTAATGGGAAAATGAAAATTTTTCAGAAAAAATAATGATGATTTGAAATATTTTTGTATCTTTGCGAGAGAATTTAAACATTTTAAAATAAATCAGAAATAATTAATAATATAATATCAATGAAGATCGTAGCACTATTCATAAGTGCTGTCGAAGAACTCAAGAACCGCACGTATGCTACGATTTTTCCCTTCGTCGATAAGCTGAAAACCCTGTATGCAGGTCCTGGAGGACACTGTTCAATGAGTGAATTTCTTTTGCTCTCAGGAGTTGCTTTGTCCCTGGTTGAAGAGGCCAAAGCCGGACATGTGGAGGTTTTCAAGAATTTCGACGAGTCGATTTATGTGCCTTGCGTAATGGATAATGATTATTATTATCCCAAGAATCCGGTGTTGGAAATCACCTGCAATCATACTGCTTTTTATCTGTTGGAAGATGATACATGGAAGAAGACGCTGCTTTGGGACATCTTCTTTGTTGCCATCGATAAGTTGGGAGAGGAAACTCCTATCGACCAGTTCTTCTATGATTTTACAGAAAAACGCCTGAAATATGCTTATCAGGTGGAGCGGGAAGTAAAAGCAGAGGCTGAGGCTGCTGCAGCCCAGGCGGCATCTGCTTCATCATCGGCTTTGCCATCTGCTTCATCGGCTTTGCCATCAGTTATGCTTTCTGCATCAGCTTCATCAGGTTTGCCTCAGTTTTCAGTTTCATCATCCGAAGAAGAAACGTCTTCTTGTTCATCTGAAAAGGAAGTTCCTCCTCCTTCTCTTCTTTCTTCTGAAGAATCGGAGGAGGTTCGGGAGGCGAATCCCGCTTCCATCAGGCAGATTGTGGAAGAAACTCAGAACCTGGCGATAGAAAAAGCGCAGAACCTGGCGATAGAAAAAGCCCAGGAGCAGGCTAAAGGGCAGGATGAGAAGGACGCTGGGACATATTCCGAAATTATCGCAAGGAAGAATCATGCCCATGAGATGATGAAGTACTGGATGAACGAGGAGGAAAAAGCCGATAGGGATTTGCAGGCTTTTGCAGCGGGGCAATTGGCAAAATCGCACCCTATTATCAACGTGAACAACTTCTTTTTGGGCACCATCGAAAACAACGGCACTCTTACCGGACCGGTGATTTTGAAGAATGCAAACAATATCGTCGATAAGAAGAAAGACTAAAAAAAACTTTGAAAACGAATAAAAATAAATAACCTTTTAAAATGAACGAAATGAACGAAATGAACGAAATGAATGAAAAGGAGGAATTGATGGAAATCCTGAAGGCGATGAAACCGGCTGAAAATCATTTTCATGCACCGATTTATAATTATGGCACCATCTCGGGACCCGTCATCAAACCCGTGTATAACAACTGCGGAAAACCGAAGGAGGAGAAGGGAGCGCCGGGCAATGATGACTGGAAGGTGATGCAGAGCTCCGAGGCGAAGAAGCTGTGGCAACTGCTGACGGTCAATGGATACTGCCAGGTGAAAGGCCAGATGTTTCATTGGACGAAGACTCAGATGGAGTATGGCTACATGGTGCATATCGTTTCCGACCTGCTGCATCTGCGCCATCCCACTTCTGGCAGACTGCAGTGGAGGGCATTCCAGCTGGTGTTCGACAATGCTGCAGATATGGAGGGCGTTGCTAAGGCATCGGTGAGCAACAACATCTCGAACATGGGCAACTCCAAGGCGTGGTGCGAGGAAGCCAAGGCACTGAAGAATCTTCTGAGACCGTAAGGTGATTGCTGAACTTCTCCCTAACTTCCCTTAACTTTCCTAACTTCTCTTAACATCCCCACATGCGAAGTTCAGTTACCAATTTGTGTGCCGGATAGTCAGAAAAGCAGTCAGAAAGCAGCTTTCTTAACCTAAATTCGATGTTTTTCGGATTTCTTTACATGACTTTCATGTATTTTTTATATCTTTACAGCTGTAATCCCAGAGTGATGACCGAAAGTCTACATGACTTCCGGTTGTCCAGGGGGAGTAGTATTCATTTAATAACCTTTAATTTATGAGAAAAAGAACTATCATTAAAGTGTTGATGGCATGCGGGTTCCTGCTGGCGCCTCTAGGCTCCTGGGCGAGTTCGCAGCCAATGATAACCATCGACATTTCGGGGACTATTTATGAATTTTATCTTGCCGACAAGCCGGTCATTACTTTCCAGAACAATATTCTGGTGGTGAAATCGGATAAGGGCGAGAGCGTAACGGTTGATGCCAAGGATGTAGGTGCCTTCCAGTTTGTCCCTGCCATTCCGACGGGTATCGATCAGATAGAGTCGAATCCAGCCTTCGGTTTCGGTTCAAAGATGTCGGGACTCACTCCTGGCAGCAAGGTGATTGTAGCCACAGCTGATGGCAAGGTGGTTCTCCACCAGACGGTCAGCGAAGAGGGCACGGCATCTGTAGATTTCAGCCAGTTGCCTGCAGGCATCCTCGTTCTCAAGACCGAGAAGGGAGCCATCAAGATCAAGAATTAATAACTATCAAAAAAAGAACGATTATGAAAAAAAATATACTTATCGCTATTGTTTTATGCGTATTCAATTCAGTTGCTGCCTTTGCTCAGACCGAGAAGGAGTATAGCATGGTTATCAGCCTTCAGAATGGCAGCACCATCACTTTGGGCCATAATGACATCAAGAACATCACCTTTACTGGTGATAATGTCTCAGCCGAGGGTAATATTGTGACTTCTTTTGCGGATTTGCAGAATCAGTTTAATGAGTCTTTTACTTATCTTCGAAATGAAACCAAGGAGAATAGAAATCAGATTAGTTATGTAGAGAATAAGTACGATAAAGCTTTTAAGGAATTAGCTAGTAATGCAGATAAAGCCTATAATGATGCGGTAGCTAAGGCTACAGAAATGAAGGCTGAGGTGGAGGCTAAGGCTGAACAAATGCAGGCTGATATGCAGAAAATGATTGAAACATCTCATAAGGAGAATCTCGATTTTTCATACGATAATAGAGCTAGGATTGAGGTGTTGCAGAAGCAGAATGATAATTTGGAGGCAAATGCAGCATACATGAAGACAATGATTGATGTTTTGCAATCACAGATTGACCAGTTGAAACAAGAAATCTCAGATATGAAAAAGTAATTTTCAGATTTAAAACAAGAAATCTCAGTTTTAATAACGAAAATATCTAATTAGTTTAGTAGTTATAATTTGCGAATCAAGCCTATGGTCCCTCTCTCTTTTGGGGGACTGTAGGTTTTTTTTGTATAGTGATGAAGAGATTATCCCCCGCTCATTATCATATCGGAAGCCTTTGCCGTATAATGTGTCGAAAAAACTTAAAAAAAAATTTTGTTGTAAGGTGTTGAAATAGAGTGGATTATATGTGTATAATCTTTATAACGTTATATAAAGTTTATAAAGATATATCGCCATTTCTTTATACTTTTGCCTCGGATTTCAGAACGAGCCGGTTCTGTTATCCGGGGCTTTTTCGTATCCCGCCGTTCCAAAAGAATGGCATCAGCGTATTGGCCCATCGTTCTTTGACAAGGCTGATACAATTGACGTTCGTTTAGGGCGTGTGGAGACAAGTTTCGTTATCCCTGGTGTTTTGGGGATAAGTTTCGAAAACGATATTTCTATTTTATTCATTTTTAATTTTTTACAACTATGATGAAATCATTTAATCAGAAGGCTGAGGGCGGCATGAATGCCGACTCTGCTAAAAAGGGTGCACAGTCTGTAATGGATGGTGCACAGTCGGGCAAGAATGATGCGCAGTCTGCCAAGAAGGAGGCTGAGCAGGTTTTTGCATTTGAGAATCCGGAGTTCGGAAAGGTTCGCACGGCAGTGGGAATGGACGGCGAACCTCTGTTCTGTGCGAAGGATGTTTGTGATGCGCTCGGATATAAGAAAGCATCAGATGCTGTAAAACAGCATGTTAGGTCTAGCGACACCGTGAAACGCGGTGTGGCTAGAATTGCCAAGAACCGTTATGGTTTTTGTGTGGGCAAGGTTCAGATCATACAGATGATCTTCGTCAACGAGAGCGGATTCTATGCCCTGGTGCTCGGTTCCAAGCTGGATTCTGCCCTGCGTTTCAAGGATTGGGTAACGTCGGTGGTGCTTCCGCAGATTCGCCTGACGGGCGGTTATCTTCCGGTGCATCCGGGAGAGAGCGAGGAGGAGACCATCCGCAATGCAGAGGAGGTTCTCCGTGCTACGCTCAAGGAGAAGGAGCATCTGTTGGAGGTTCAGAAGAAACTGCTGGACGAGCAGAAGGAGAAGCTGCATCGCCTGAACGTGAAGCTGGGAGAACACATCGTGCAGCTGCATCAGCAGAAGGTTCAGATGGCGGTGGACAGGAAGCTCATTGTTGAGCAGGATGGGGAAATCAGACGTCTGAACGGGGTTGTGGATGAGCAGGTGGTGCAGATTGCCAGCAAGGGCGAGAACATCATCGCGCTGGAAAGACAGGTGGACGGACTGATGCCGAAGGCGCTTTACAGCGACAATGTGCTGGATTCCGTTTCCTGCTTCACGACTACGCAGGTGGCTAAGGAGCTGGGCATCACGGCTCAGGAGCTGAACCGCTCGCTCTGTACGCTGCATATCCAGTATTACCAGAGCGGACAGTATATGCTCTATGCGGATTATGCTCACATGGGGCTGGCGAAGAGCCGCACCAGATTCTGTGCTAAGATGAGGGGGAATGGCGATGGAGACTTGGGGCAAGTGAGAACCAAGCTCTATCTGGTATGGACAGAGAAGGGGCGCAAGTTTATCCATGACCTCGCGCAGCGCTGCTGGGACCTCGCTGGGAATTACGAGGTGAGAAGCCTGGGGTAAAAAGGAGGGGCGCTTTTGGCTTCTTCGGAAGGGGGCCTCGGGGGACCGGAAAGGGGGACCAGGCGATGGAATCGCCTGGAACGGGGGCGAGAGAGGGGCTTTCCTTTTTCGAGAGGGGCTTTCTTCCTTCGAGGGGGGCTTTCTTCCTTCGAGGGGGGCTTTCTTCCTTCGAGGGGGGCTTTCTTCCTTTGAGGGGGGCTTTCTTCCTTCGAGAGGGGCTTTCTTCCTTCGAGGGGGGCTTTCTTCCTTCGAGGGGGCTTTCTTCCTTCGAGGGGGCTTTCTTCCTTCGAGGGGGCTTTCTTCCTTCGAGGGGGGCTTTCTTCCTTCGAGGGGAGCTTTCTTCCTTCGAGGGGGGCTTTCTTCCTTCGAGGGGGGCTTTCTTCCTTCGAGAGGGGGCTTTCTTCCGCTCTTCTTTGCTAGGGGGCTTTCTTTCTCCCTTTCCTTCTCCTTCTTTCTCCTTCTTTCTCCTTCTTTCCTCCTTCTTTCTTTCTTTTCTGCTTAGCTTCCTCCGCTGCTTCCTTTCTGAAGGGGGCTGGGGAAGGGGCAGGAGAGCGAGAGCTTTGTTTTATTTTTTTTTGTGATTATGAAAAAAGAACAGATACAACATCAGATTGCATTTAATGGGTTCCGAGGGGGCAATAAGGGCAGCGTAGGCTGCCAGCCGCTCTCGGAGTATGATAAGACCATCCGACTGCCTTGGTTGCACGAGATGGTGCTGCAGATACGTGGCGAGAAATCCATTCGCAGCGTGGATAATGCCAATGAGACGGCGCTCGCCAAGGCGCAACAGCGGGTCAAGGGACAGTTGCCCTTCCGCTGCGCCCACTACTACCGCTTTCTTAAGAACCGCAGGGCACAGGATAATGCTGACCCAACGGCGTTCCTCTTCCAGACTACTGTCGATGTGGATGACAAGGATGTGGTGGCTGCTGCTCTGGAGCGTGCTCGTGAGCTGAACTGCGGGGATTCTATCTGGCACGGTGCCCTGCTGCACCTGGAGTATTCCGCCAGGAAGAAGCTGCATATCGACATCCGTATGCCGATTGGTATGACCATCGAGGAGACGCAGCGGGCTTATTGTGAGGCGCTGGGCGTGCCGTATGACGAGAGTTGCGTATCGCCTGAACGTATGATTTTTATTACAGATCAGGATTCCGAAATCTACCGCTCCAAGGATTGGTATCGGGTGCTGGATGCTGAGGAAATCAAACTCAGAAGGGATGCTTTCGTCCAGCGTGGTCTCACGATTGATGGGCGCAAGGTTCCGGGGGTAAATATCGCACCTGTAAAATCCTTGAATTCTCCAAATCCGTCTTACGAACGACATACAGTGTCTTACGAACGACATGATTCGGTGGATAAAAAAGGGGATTTTATTGGCGATTCTGGGGCGATTTCCGAAGGAAACCCTGTAAAAACTGCTGCTTCTGGAACTCAACCTGTAAAATCCTTGAATTCTCCAAATCCGTCTTACGAACGACATGATTTTGGCAAAAAAAGCACTTCTCTGAGTCCAGCCAGCGAGAAAACTCTGATAGCTTTTGAACTCTTTCGTGAGGCAGCGGGACTGAAGGGGATGGAGATTGATACCGTGGGCTCACGCCACTCCTCCCTCCTCGCTATCTTGAGCGCGGGAGCTTCGAGGGTGATGAGCGAAGAGGAACTGATGAAGGTGGTGGCAGAGAAAATGCCGAGCTATTATCAGGAGCCCGACTGCCATCAGCTGATCCATGATTTCTATGCGAAATATGGCGACAGTTCAAAACCTTTCTCCCGTGACGTCATACGCATCAATGCTACGGCAGAGAAGCAGGCGATGGAAGTGAAGAGTGAAGAGGGAAGAGTGATGAATTCGATTGCTGGTGGTAATCATGAAGTTCAAAGTTCACAGTTCCCCGTTCAAAGTTCTGAATCCGCTTATCCCGATCCTCCCAAGATGCCGGAGAAGCTGCCAAGGCTGGTGGAGCTCCTCGTCTCCAAGACTCCTGACATCTACAAGCCGGCAGTGGCATGCGCCATCTTTCCTCCTCTCGCCACTCATCTGTGGCGTGCCCGTTTCAAGTATATCGACAACGTGAAGCACGAGGCCACTCTGATGTGTTGCCTTTTTGCCAGCACAGGTGCCGGAAAGAGCAGCGTGCAGAAACCGATTTCTATGATTATGGAGGACATCCGCAAGCGTGATCAGGAGAACCTGCAGCGCGAGAAGGAATGGAAGGACGAGATGATGCGCAAGGGTGCCAACAAGGACAAGCGTAAGCGACCAGCCAACCTCATCATCCAGGAGATAGATGCCGATATGACCAATCCTGCCTTCGTGATGCGTACTGCCGAGGCGCAGGAGCATTTCCTCTATACCTCGCTGAACGAGATAGACCAGTTTGATGCCTTGAAGGGTACCGGTAACCAGCAGTTCCGCATCATGTGTCTGGCAGCGGACCCCTGCAACATCTACGGTCAGACCCGCGTGGGTGCCCAGAGCGTCACGGAGAGAGTCACCATCCGTTTCAACTGGAATGCTTCTTCTACCATTCAGAAGGGCATCAGATACTTCAAGAACGTGCTGACGGACGGTCCGATTTCGCGTATCAATTTCTGCACCATTCCGGAGCGTGAGATAGGCGATGATATTCCGAGATTCGGGGAGTATGACGATGAATTCCGTGAGCAGCTGAAGCCGTATATCGAGAATCTCTGTAAGATTTCGGGCGATATCGACTGTCGTGAGGCTTTCGAACTGGCTGAGAAACTGAAGGATGAGAATGCCGATTTCGCCCGTTTGTCGCAAGACAGGGTGTATGAGAATCTGAGTTTCCGTGCCAATGTGATAGCTTATCTGAAGGCGTGCGTGCTTTATGTGGCGAATGGTTGCAAATGGGAGCCGGAGATTGAGGAGTTCATCCGTTGGAGTGAGCGTTATGACCTGTACTGCAAGATGAGATTCTTTGGCGATGCCATCAAGCGTGCTGAGCGCGACGGGGTGAAGGAGAGCAAGCGTGGTCCGGCAAGCATTCTGGGGCTCTTGCCTGAGGAGTTCAGCTATCGCCAGGTGGAGAGTTTGCGTCAGGATTACGAGATGAGTTCGCGTGGAACGGCAAAGATGCTGCGCAACTGGGTGCATCGGGGTTATATCCGTGTGAGGGAGACTGACTCGGTGACTCAGAAACTCAGTGACTCAGTTTTTATCAAGGTGCATGGATAATTAATAATTATACATTATAAATTTTACATTATACATTTTTATGGAAATCATTTTGAAGCGAATAGCTAAGAAGAATACTTATACCATCGGCCGACTTTATGTGTTGGCTGATGGTGATGTGAAGCGCTCGGTGCTTCCAGGCGAGAAGGCTGGGGGCAAGCGCAGTTTTCAACATACTTTTGATGAGGAGAAACTGTCGGCAGAAACCTATTTCTGCGATACTTTGGAGCCTACGTGGCGCAATCTGCTGGGCGTGGTGCTGACGCCTGATGAGGAGAACGCGAAGTATAGCAGGCAGAGTGGGAAGGTGGCAAGGAAGATTCCGGGGCATACGGCTATTCCGGAGGGCACGTATCCGGTTCTTGTTACGTTTTCGCCGAGGTTTGGGAAATGGTTGCCTTATGTTCAGGGGGTTCCGAATTTTGAGGGCGTCCGTATTCATTCCGGGAATACTGCTGGGGATACGCAGGGGTGCATCCTCGTGGGGGAAAACAGGGTGAAGGGGATGGTTGTGAACTCCCGCATCTGGATGCATAGGCTCATGAAGGCGATTCAGAAGGCGCTGGGGAAGGGGGAGAGCGTTTGGATCACGGTTTGCTGAAAAAAAGGAGGGGCTGCGCTGGCGGGGCTTTTTGGGGGCTTTTTGGGTGGGGGACAGGAAGGAGGGACCAGGCGATGGAATCGCCTGGAACGGGGGCTCAGGGGGGCTTTCTTTCTTTGCTCAGGGGGGCTTTTCTTTCTTTGCTCAGGGGGCTGGCTTCTTTTGCTTTCTTCCTTTTTAGGCGGGGGGTATTGAAAAAAGAGAGAGGGCATGCCTTTTTGCTGGCATGCCCTCTTTTTTACTATCGGGCCTCTTTTCTTTTTTGCTATCGGGCCACTTTTTACATTTCTACGATTACCTCGTGCTTGCCTTCCTGGCATGGGATGATGGTGCCTAGGATAGCCTTGCCATCAACGGTTATCTGCTTGACGCCCTTCTCCTTGCCTTCCGGGTTCTTTACCACGATGTGGTATTCGCCACCACGGAACTTGCGGGTTACCTCGTACTCATGGGCGGTGCTTGGCAGACATGGGTCGATGTTCAGACCCTCGTAATCAGGCTTGATGCCTAGGATGAACTCGCTGACCGTGTACCACATCCATGCTGCTGTACCCGTGAGCCAGGAGTTCTTGCCCTCGCCTGGTTTCGCCGCATCCTTGCCGGCTACCATCTGACAGTTGACGTATGGCTCTACCTTGTGCAGAGTCTGATACTTCTCCTCTACATAGCTAGGCAGAATCTTGGTATAATGATTCCAGGCATCATTGCCACGACCGGCTACGGTTTCGCCGATGATAACCCAAGGATTGTTGTGGCAGAAGATGCCGGCATTCTCCTTGTAACCTTCTGGATAGGATGAAATCTCGCCCATCTCTACATGATAGGTGGTATAGGCTGGATTGTTCAGCACCATTCCGTGCTCGCACTCCAGGCGCTCCTTGGCGCTATCCAGGGCTTTGGCGCAGAGACCTTCTTCCTCTCCGATGCCAGCCATAGTACACCAGCCCTGGCTCTCGATGAAGATTTTGCCTTCCTCGTTCTCGTCACTACCAATCTTGTTGCCGAAGAAATCGTAGGCGCGGAGGAACCATTCTCCGTCCCATCCATGCTGCTTCACGGCTTCGCTCATCGCGTCTACCGCCTGCTGCATGCGCTCGGCTTCTGCCAGGTAATCCTCCTCGGCAAGTCCGGCGATAGTGCCTTCCTTGCTTTCTGCGGCTTCCTTGGCAAGCTGCTTGCAGAGGGCTACATAGTCCTTGCCGGTAACTACGAACAGACCGGCGATCATCAGGCTCTCAGCCTTGCTGCCTTCGCCCTTGTTCTCGGTGGTCTGGAAACTCTCGTTAGGATCCCATGAGAAGCAGTTCAGGTTCAGACAGTCGTTCCAGTCGGCTCTGCCGATGAGTGGCAACTTGTGAGGACCCAGGTTGTTGATGACGTGGTTCATCGAAATCTTGAGGTGCTCGAAGAGGCTAACCTCGCTGCCTGGCTGGTTGTCGAAAGGCACCTGCTCAGAGAGGATGGAGAAATCGCCCGTTTCCTTGATATAGGCTACGGTTCCGAAGATGAGCCAGCATGGGTCGTCGTTGAAACCGCCACCTATGTCGTTGTTGCCACGCTTGGTGAGTGGCTGATACTGGTGATAGCAGCCACCGTCAGGGAACTGGGTGCTGGCGATGTCGATGATGCGCTGGCGGGCACGGGTAGGAATCTGATGAACGAAGCCTACGAGGTCCTGGTTGGAATCGCGGAAGCCCATGCCTCGGCCGATGCCGCTCTCGAAAAAGCTTGCCGAACGCGACATGCAGAAGGTAATCATGCACTGATACTGGTTCCAGATGTTCACCATGCGGTCTAACTTGTCGTTGCCGCTCTTCACGGTGAAGATGTTCAGCAGGTTATCCCAGTACTGGTTGAGTTCTGCGAAGGCAGCATCCACCTTTTCGGTGGTATCAAACTTGGCGATAAGCTGATGAGCTTTCTCCTTGTTGATTACCTTCTTGGCGCTGAACTTCTTGTCCTGCTCGTTCTCCACATAGCCCAGCAGGAAGATGAGGTCGCGGCTCTCGCCTGGCTGCAGGGTAACCTCGATATAATGAGATGCGATAGGGCTCCAGCCGTGGGCAAAGCTGTTGCGTGGCTTGCCTTCCATCACAGCCTCAGGCTCGGCAAACTCGTTGTAGAGTCCGATGAAGCTCTCGCGGTCGGTATCGTAGCCCTGAATCTCGGTGTTGACGGTATAGAAAGCATAGTGGTTGCGTCGCTCGCGGTATTCGGTCTTGTGATAGATGGTAGAACCCTCTACCTCCACTTCGCCCGTAGAGAAGTTGCGCTGGAAGTTCTCCATATCGGTAGCAGCGTTCCAGAGGCACCATTCTGCAAAGGAGAATACCTTGAGGGTCTTCACCTCCTGCGACTGGTTCTTCAGGGTCATCTTCTGCACCTCAGCCCATGTATGGAGCGGAACGAAGAAGAGCACACTTGCCTCCACGCCGTTCTTGCTGCCCGTGATGCGGGTATAGTTCATGCCGTGGCGGCACTCGTAAGTGTCGAGTGGCGTCTTGCAAGGTTTCCATCCCGGGTTCCATACGGTATCGCCATCCTTGATATAGAAATAGCGACCGCCGTTATCCATTGGCACACCGTTGTAGCGGTAACGTGTGATACGACGGAACTTGGCATCCTTGTAGAAGGAATAACCACCTGCTGTGTTGGATATGAGCGAGAAGAAATCCTCGTTACCCAAATAATTGATCCAAGGCCATGGGGTCTTTGGGTCAGTAATCACGTATTCGCGATTGGCGTCATCAAAATGACCATACTTTTTTCCTGCCATTGTTTTTTTAATGTTTATTTCTAAGTAAAATATAATATTTTGGTGCAAAGATAGTAAAAAGTTTCAGTTTCGGGGTTAGAAAACAGTTTTTTTTTGTATTTTTGCAATGAAAAGTTTGATGATTATCATCATTCTATAAACATTTTATACAGTTGGCTTATGAAAAGAAACATTTTATCACTTCTGATAGCCCTCTTTGCTACGATGCAGGTAGCGGCTCAGACATACGACAACTTGTGGAAGCAAGCTGAAATCAATGCTCAGAAGGACCAGCCTAAGAGCGAAATCGCGGTGATGAAGAAAATCATCGCCAGGGCTTCTGCGGCTAAAGACTACGGACAGCTGCTGGCGGCTGAGACAAGACAGATGATACTCTGGAAAGAGATTTCTGCTGATTCGCTGACGCCGAACGTGAAGCGGATGGAAGCCGAGGTGCTGAAGGTGAACGACCCTGCATTGAAGGCGGTGAGATATGCCGTGCTGGGCAAGGTGTATCATGACAATACTTACGGAATTGATGTGGATGATGCTACCCAGGAACAGAGGGAGGATGCTTCTTACTATCAGAGCCAGCGGGAGGTGAACTTAAAGAAGAGTGAGGAGTACTTCAAGAAGGCCCTGGAACAGCCTGAACTCCTTGCCAAGCATGCTTCTGCTGACTATGTTCCATTGACGCTGAAGGGCGTGGATGGCAGTTCCTTTAACAACGATCTGCTGCATCTCATCGGTTTCGAGGCAGACAGCAAGGAGGCGTATCTTCTGATGTATACCTATTATAATAAGGTGGGCAATCGGGGTGCGGCATGTCTCTGTGCCTACAAACTCATCGAGAAATACCGTCAGGACGACGTGAGAGAGGTAAGAAAGTCGAAGTATCTGCAGACCATCGATTCGCTCATCCAGGTTTATCAGGATATTCCGGAGGCAGGCGAACTTGCCGTGGAGCACTTCCGCTTCATGGAGGGGGCTACCGATGCCAAGCCACAGGATAAGCTCAACTATATCAACTATGCGCTGAGCCGCTGGGGCGGTTGGTCGAGAATGAACGAACTGAGAAATGCGCAGAAGCGACTCACCGAACCGATGTTCCGGGTGCAGGATATGCCGCAGGTATTACGTCCTGGGCAGAAGGCGTGGCTGCATCTGAATGTGCGCAATCTCCAGAACCTGAAGATCAGCATCTCCCGCCTCAATATTACGGCGGATAACGATTATGATGTGCAGGATGAGGCTACCTATAAGATGCTGCTGAAGAAGACTACGAAGCTGCATCAGAAGGATTACAGCAGGAATTACTATGGTCGTCCGGATTACCAAGAGGTGAAGGATTCCATCGAAATCGGTGGTAATCTGCCGCTGGGTGCCTATCTGATGGAGGTAACTTCGGATAATACCGGCATCGCTCCGCAGCGCAAACTCTTCTATGTCAGCAATCTGGCGGTGATGATCCAGCAGTTGCCTGATGACAAACATCGCTATGTGGTGGTGAATGCTACCGATGGCCAGCCTATTGCCGGGGCTAAGATTGAACTCTATGACCAGTGGTATGATTTCAACACGAAGAAGGACAAACGAACGGTTCATGCCCGCTTGACGACCGATGAGAACGGAGAGGCTTACTTCAAGAATGTGGATGGAAACATCTTGATTTCCACCAGCAATGATAAGTTTACGCCTGCCCAAAACATCTATCTTTCTCGTGACCGCTATTATGAGAAGAAGGATAATGAGACTAAATATCAGGTTTATACCGATCGTGCCATCTATCGCCCGGGGCAGAAGGTACATGCCTCAGCCATTTCCTATACTGTCAAGAAGGGGTTGGATGCCAGCGTGCCAGGAAAGAGTATGGAACTGAAGTTTGTCCTGAGTGATGCCAACTGGAAGCAGGTGGCAGAACAGAAGGTTACGACCGATGAATATGGTACGGCTTCGGTAGATTTCGAACTCCCGAAGGAGGGAAAGACAGGACAGTATTCCATCTCCGTGAATGGTACAGCAAGCGAATATTTCAGAGTTGAGGAGTACAAGCGTCCAACCTTCGAGATTACCTTCCCGAAGGTGAATGAGAAATATAACTGGGGCGATACTGTAGTGGTGAAGGCTACAGCTAAGACCTATGCCGGTGTGCCTGTGCAGGGTGCAAAGGTGGAGTATCAGGTGACCCGCAGAAACCAGCTTTGGTGGTGGGGCGCAGGCTCTGCCGGACAGTTGGTGAAGACCGACAGTTGCGTGACTCGTGAGGACGGAACCTTCGACGTAGAGATTCCGCTGGAGGCTTCCTTGTCAGGAAAAGACGAGGCTGATATGAGCGATTTCATGCGCATCGCCCGTTTCTTCAACTTCGAGGTCTCAGCCATCGTTACCGACATCAGCGGCGAGAGCCACGAGGGCGTGATGAGTCTGCCTCTGGGCACCAAGCCAACCATCCTCACGGTGAATCTTCCTAAGCGTATCGAGGCAGACAGTCTGAAGACGGTGACCTTCGCTTACCGCAATGCCAGTGGTATGCCGATTTCGAGCAGGTTGAAATATCGCATTGATAAGGGCGAATGGAAGGATGCCGAGGCGAATGCGCCGGTTTCTATCAAGGAATATGCCTCTTCTGCCTCTTCTTCCCTCGTTTGGAAATCTGGCGTTCATCAGTTGGAGGCAATCTGCGGACAGGACACCCTACAGCAGAAGTTCACGCTCTTCAGTATGAAGGATACCCATCCGGTGGAGCCAACCACCGAATGGTATTATCAGACGGCGAAGACCTTCCATCGTGATGGCAAGCCGGTCTATATCCAGGTGGGCTCTTCTGAGAACGGAGCGCACATCGTATATTCCATTATCGCCGGCAACAAACTGCTGGAGAAGGGCGCCTGGGAGTTGGGCGACAGTATCGTGACTCTGCCTTTCACCTACAAGGAGGAATATGCGTCGGGCATCGTACTGAACTATAGTTTCGTGAAGCAAGGTAAGTGCTATACCCGAATGATGAGCATCGCCCGTCCTTTGCCTGAGAAGAAACTGAACATCGCCTGGAAGACCTTCCGCAACCGTCTGACCCCTGGACAGAAGGAGGAGTGGACGCTGAAGATTACCACCCCTGACGGCAAGCCAGCCAAGGCGCAGCTGATGAGCGTACTCTATGACAAGTCGCTCGACCAGATAACCCCGCATTCCTGGAAAATGTCCCTGGGCTTCTATCAGAGTTTGCCAAACTGCTACTGGAAGCACAACCTCACTTTCCGTTCATTTTACTTGAATGGCGTTTATCCTACCAAGTATTATGACGAGAAGCAATTGGATGTGGATAAGTTTGATGGCAAATTCTTTAGCTATTATGCTTATATGCAAGCGGTGGAGCTGAGCAAGCTAGAACGTTCTTCTGGTGGAACCGTTGAGGCTGTTCGTATAGAAAAAGACGAGCTGGTTAAGGAAGAAGGGAGAGTCTTGAAGATTCGTGGTTCTAAGATGACCCGTGTCGGAGCTGTTGCTCCATCTGCCAACAAGGTTTTTGATGCAGTAGAAGAGATGCCGCAGTTTGCTGGCGGTTCAGGCTCAGATGCAGAACAGTACCTCGACAAGGTGCAGGTGCGTGAGAACCTGAACGAGACCGCCTTCTTCTATCCTGCCCTGGAGAGCGACAACAATGGCAACGTAGCCATCAGGTTCACCCTGCCGGAGAGCGTGACTACCTGGAAGTTCATGGGCTTGGCTCATGACAAGGAGATGCGCAACGGTTTGCTGGTGGATGAGGCTGTGGCTCAGAAAACCGTGATGGTTCAGCCTAACATGCCTCGTTTCCTGCGTGAGGGCGACAAGGCTACCATCGTGGTGAAACTCTTCAATACTTCCGACAAGAAGGTGAGCGGCAACGCCCGTAT